>REAS01000173.1 GCA_004294495.1 Sphingobacteriales bacterium | reverse complement strand
TTTTTGAAAAAGCAATTTTTAAAACCCAAAAACATATTTTTAAGCCATAAAATAATTTAGCAAACTGCCTAATATTAGGCCTGCGGATTTAAGGTAATTCAAACTTAATTTTCGAATTAAAGGACCTCGACAATCCGTATAATATTTTTTTGTTTCGTGAAGACACGAACCAAGGCATAGAGGTTTTTTATTTTAAATGAATTATACTTAAAACTCAACAATTTTCCCAGCAAAACATGGCATCATATTAGTTATTAAAACACTTTAATTATAAATATAAACGATATGAAAAGAACAGCAACAGCCCAATGTACTGGCGATTTAAAAAATGGAAATGGTACAATTACATCGCAAAGTACTGTATTACACAATACACCTTATTCTTTTAAAACAAGGTTTGAAGATGGCATAGGTACAAACCCCGAAGAATTAATTGCAGCAGCACATGCAGGCTGTTTCACTATGGCTATTTGTGCCCAACTAACTCAAAAAGGCTTTGAAGCACAAATGCTAGAAACTCAAATAATTGTAGATGTTGATATGGCTGCGCTCAAAATTAATGGGGTACATTTAGATTTAAAAGCTAAAGTAGAAAAGTTTAGCGATGCTGATTTACAAACCATTGCAAGTGATGCTAAAACCAACTGTATAATTTCTAAAATTTTAAATGTACCCATAACTTTAAATGCTGTATTAGAGAAATAAACGGAAACAACATTATACATTTTAAAAATAAAATTGAGAATTTTGCTTTTTGTAAAATAAAAATCTGCAAAATCTAAACTATGATCAAAATTAATTGCTATTCAAAAATAATATCCTTACTTTTGCAGTCCGTAAAAAAGCGGAAAATAAACATTCAACAAGTAAGAGATGAATCAATACGAAACCACCATCATTCTTACCCCGTTGTTATCAGAAGAAGTAGCTAAAGAAGTAATTGCAAAATTCTCTAAAATACTTACTGATAACGGAGCCGAAATTGTTATGGAAGACAATTGGGGTTTGAAAAAACTAGCGTATGCGATTGAAAAAAAATCAACAGCATACTATCACCTTACTGAGTTTAAAGCTCAGGGTGAGGTTATCGGCAAATTAGAAATTGAATTAAAGCGTGACGAACGTGTAATGAGATTTTTAACAATTAGTTTAAACAAACATGCTGTTGCGTACAACGACAAAAAACGTACTGGCGCATTTAACAAGAAAAAAACCGAGAAAGTGGAGGCTGCAGCAAACTAATGGCAAAAGATCAAATCCAGTATGTTACTGCCCCAAAAGTGGATGATAACAGAAAAAAATATTGCCGTTTTAAGAAAAACGGAATTAAATACATTGATTACAAAGACGGAGATTTCTTATTGAAATTTATTAACGACCAAGGTAAAATTTTGCCTCGTCGTTTAACAGGAACTTCGTTAAAATATCAACGTAAAGTAGCGCAAGCAGTTAAAAGAGCTCGCCATATTGGCATATTGCCTTTCGTAACCGATGGTTTAAAATAAGAGGAGGCTAGAAAAATGCAAATAATATTAAAACAAGACGTAAAAAACCTAGGCGAAAAAGACGATATCGTTAACGTAAAGCCAGGTTACGGCCGTAATTATTTAATACCTCAAGGCCATGCTGCTATGGCTACCGAGTCGGCCCGTAAAGTTTTAGCTGAGAATATTAAACAAGCTCAGTTTAAACAAGAAAAAATTAAAATGGATGCCGATGCTGTTGCGTTACGCTTAACCGATGTTAAATTAACTATTGGTGCCAAAGCTGGCGAAACTGGTAAAATATTTGGTGCTGTAAATACTATTCAAGTATCTGATGCATTGAAAAAATTAGGCTTTGATGTTGATAGAAGAAGAATTACTTTTGAAACGGATGTGAAATTTGTTGGCGATTATATTGCAAACTTAAACTTACACAAAGAAGTAAAAGTACAAGTTCCTTTTGCTGTTGTAGCCGAATAATTTTTTATAATCGAGCAATCGAAAAAAATTTAATGCTTCCCAATGTAAAAATTGGGAAGCATTTTTAGTTTTGTATAAATGGCTTTTAGAAGAGACAAACCAAACCGTTTAAAATTTATTGGCAACCTTTTACTAAAAGGAGTAGGTTGGTTTTTTGCGCTAACCATTTTTTGGGTATTTGTTTACAAATTTATAAACCCTCCCCTAACCTATTTAATGGTTGAAAGAGGTTTTGAAAGGAAATTTAATAGTAAGCCCTGGAAAATTGTTAAAGACTGGAAAAACTACGATGAAATTTCAAACAATTTAAAAAAAGCGGCGCTTGCTGGAGAAGATGCCAGGTTTATGATACATAACGGTTTTGATTTTAAAGCTATGGAAAGAGCTTATAAACGAAATAAAAGCAGCAAAAAAATCCGTGGTGGTAGTACAATTAGTCAGCAAACGGCAAAAAATGTTTTTTTATGGAACGGTCGCTCCTACCTACGCAAAGCTTTTGAAGCTTATTTTACAGTTTTAATAGAATTGCTTTGGAGCAAACAGCGCATTTTAGAAGTGTATTTAAACGTAATTGAAACCGGTGATGGTATTTATGGTGCCGAAGCTGCCACCCAAACTTATTACAGTAAAAGCTGCCAGCGTTTAACTAAAAGCCAAGCTGCTTTACTAATTGCCTGTTTACCAAATCCTAGACGCTGGACTCCCGCAAAACCAACCGAATTTATTTACCACCGCCAATATTTAATATTGCGAAATATGCGTAATTTAAATAGGGTACGATTTTAATTTACGGTTACGTAAAAACAAATATATTCTTCAAATCTCCCACAAAAATTATTTTTTTTGTATATTTTTACTCGATTTTCAAAAATCTTATAATCCTAATTAAAATTAATTAAATGAAAGTTTTAAAATTCGGTGGCACATCTGTAGGTAGCCCCGATAGAATGAAAAAATTGCTGGATATTATAAATCCTCAAGAGCAACAAATTGTAGTCCTTTCGGCAGTGTCGGGCACTACCAATAATTTGGTAGAAATTTCGGCAGCATATTTGGCAGGCGATAAACCTAAGGCTGCATTATTGGTGCAAACTTTAAAAGATAAATACGATATTTTTATTAAAGAGCTTTACGCCGATGCTAACTATTTAGAACAAGCAAAAACCATTATTGATTTTCATTTTGATTTAATTGCAAACTTTGCCAACGATATATTCAAGGCGAGTTACTTTCTACCACCTTGTACCATATTTATTTGAGCGAAATTGGCGTGGCATCAGCCCTATTACCCGCTCTCGATTTTATGAAAATTGATGAAGATAACGAACCAGTTGTTGATTTTATTACCGAACATTTAACCCCATTGCTAAAAGCTAAACCTAATGTAAACCTATTTATTACCCAAGGTTTTATTTGCAGAAACTCGTTTGGCGAGATTGATAATTTACGCCGTGGTGGTAGCGATTATACAGCATCGCTTATTGGTGCAGGCATTAAAGCCGAAGAAGTACAAATTTGGACAGATATTGATGGTATGCACAATAACGACCCTCGCATTGTAAAAGGCACCAAACCAATTGCCAACCTATCGTTTGATGAAGCTGCTGAATTGGCTTATTTTGGAGCTAAAATTTTGCATCCTCAATCGGTTTTTCCGGCTCAAAAATACAAAATCCCCGTAAGGTTATTAAACACAATGGAACCCAGTGCACACGGTACTTTAATATCTAGCGAAAGCGAAAAAGGTAAAATAAAATCGATTGCTGCAAAAGATGGTATTACAGCCATAAAAATCCAATCGAGCCGTATGTTATTGGCTTACGGTTTTTTACGCAAAGTGTTCGAAATTTTTGAACGCTACAAAACACCAATTGATATGATAACCACATCCGAAGTAGCTGTATCGGTTACTATTGATGATACTCGCTTCTTAGGCGAAATTACCAAAGAATTAAGTGATTTTGGAATTGTTGAAGTTGATGTTAACCACTCTATTATTTGCATAGTGGGCGATATGGGTGCCGAAACCCACGGCTACGCTTCTCGTATTTTTGAGGGCTTAAAACACATTCCGCTTCGTATGATTTCGTACGGTGGCTCTAACTACAACATTTCTTTATTGGTTAAAACCGATGATAAAGTAGAAGCCCTAAGAAGTTTACATAACCGTTTATTCGACTAAAAATATTTTAACAATGAGGCAAATGTTTAATGCCAATATAGTTGCTGATTTTGCACAGCACCAAACACCTTTTTATTATTACGATTTAGGATTACTAAAAAACACCTTAGATGTTTGCAATAGTGCTGCAGCGAAATACAATTTTCACGTACATTTTGCATTAAAATCTAACTGTAATAAAACCATTTTAGATTTAATTAAAAGCAATGGTTTTGGTGCCGATTGTGTATCGGGCGGCGAACTTATTAGGGCTAAAGAAATAGGGTTTTTACCTGAACAAACCGTTTTTGCTGGCGTAGGTAAAAGCGATAGCGAAATAAATACCGCTTTAGATTTAGATATTTTTTGCTTTAATGTAGAAAGTGTGCAAGAGCTTTTTGTAATAAACGAGTTAGCACAAGCAAAAAACAAAACTGCTGGCATTGCCATACGTGTAAACCCAAATGTTGATGCCCACACGCACAAATACATAACTACCGGGCTTGATGAAAATAAGTTTGGTATAAATATGTGGGAGTTGCCGGCTGTTGCCGATGCTTTAAAAACGTGTAAAAACCTTAAATTTTTAGGTATTCATTTTCATATTGGTTCGCAAATTACCGATATGAATGTTTTTAAAAGCCTTTGTATAAAAGTTAACGAAGTACAAAACTGGTTTGAGGAACGTGGAATGCCTGTAAAAGTAATTAATGTTGGGGGCGGTTTAGGCATAAACTACCACCAACCCGACGCCGAAGCTATTGTAAATTTTGAGGCTTACTTTAAAATTTTTAACGATTTTTTAGACGTTAAACCGGGTAAAGAAGTACATTTTGAACTTGGTAGAGCCTTAGTAGCGCAGTGTAGTAGCTTAATTACCAAAGTATTATACATAAAAAATGGCAAAACAAAAAACTTTGCAATATTAGATGCTGGTATGACGGAGTTGATGCGCCCCGCACTTTACCAAGCCTATCACCAAATAGAAAACATAAGCAAAACTGATAAAAGCGTAGACACCAAATATGATGTTGTAGGGCCAATTTGCGAATCTTCGGATTGTTTTGGTAAAGAAATTATTTTACCAGAAACACATCGTGGCGATTTAATGGCTATACGTAGCACAGGCGCCTACGGTGAAGTTATGGTATCGGTTTATAATTTACGGCCAGCAATTAGTTTTGTTTTTAGCGACTAAATCAAATGCACATCCTACTTTTTAACCCCTGTAAAATACCTGCTTTATTGTACGGCGGTACCGAAAGGGTAATGTGGGATTTAGGATATACTTTAACCCAAATGGGGCATAAAGTTACTTTTTTGGTTAATAAAGGTTCGTATTGCGCTTTCGCGGATGTGCTTTTTTACGATGATAGCAAAGATATAAATAAGCAAATTCCTGATGGAGTTGATGTGGTACATTGCCAAAGCATCCCGCCACAAGCGGTAAAAAAACCCTATTTAATAACCATACACGGCAACCCTAGTTTTGGGCATTTGTTAGATAAACAATGTGTATTTGTGAGCCAAAATCACGCCCAGCGTTATAATTCAACTGCTTTTGTACATAACGGGCTAGATTGGGGCAATTACCCAATACCAGATTTGACTGCTAAAAAAAACTATTTTCATTTTTTAGCCAATGCCGCTTGGAAGGTAAAAAATATAAAAGGTGCTATTTCTATTACTAAAAAAGCGAAAGAAAAATTAGTGGTTTTAGGCGGTTATAGGTTAAACCTTAAAATGGGGCCACGCTTTACTTTTGATACCCACGTTAGTTTTAAAGGTATGGTAAATAACCAGCAAAAATCGGTTTTTATGCAAAATTCTAAAGGCTTAATTTTCCCTGTTTTATGGAACGAGCCTTTTGGTTTAGCCGTTGTAGAAAGTTTGTATTTTGGTTGCCCAGTGTTTGCTACGCCTTATGGGTCGTTGCCCGAGTTAGTAAAAAATGATGTTGGGTTTTTATCTTCAAAAACCGATGATTTGGTAGAAGCGATTAAAAATGCAGCTAGTTTTGAGAATCAAAAATGCCATAAATATGCATTAGAAAATTTTTCGGCCCAAGTTATGGCCAATAATTATTTAAAATATTACGAACGGGTTTTAAATAACGAAGTTCTTAATAATCAACTCCCTACTCTGTTTAAACAAGCAACACAAAAGTATTTGGCTTTAGATTAAAATTTAATTTAAATGATTTTTAAAATCAATTTTAAAAATCAAAATCATTTCAATAAAAAAACTATTTAAAATCCAATATAATTTTTACCAACCTTCGTTTTTTAAGTCTTCGGCACTTTCTTCTACTTTAAGCCTTAAATCTTCTTTAAATGCTATCACATTTGCCAGTATTTGTGCATCGGCGCAAGCCAAAATTTGAGCTGCCAAAATACCTGCATTTTTTGCTGCATTTAAAGCAACCGTTGCTACCGGAATACCGTTTGGCATTTGTAATATAGAAAGTACAGAATCCCAACCATCAATAGAGTTACTTGATTTTACGGGTACGCCAATTACGGGCAAAGGGGTAATTGATGCTACCATACCCGGTAAATGTGCAGCACCACCAGCACCAGCAATAATTACTTTCAAGCCTCTTTCTACAGCTGTTTGGGCGTATTTAAACATCCTATCGGGAGTGCGGTGAGCCGATACTACGGTTAACTCAAAACCAACACCTAGTTGTTTTAATACTTTAGCGGCTTCTTGCATTATGCCTAAATCAGATTTGCTGCCCATTATAATTCCTACTTTAATATCCATTTTATGTTATACTTTTAATGCCTTTAGGCAATTACTTTTAAATTTTGTTGTACAAAATGTGCTTTTTCTATGGCTTTTTCCCTATCATCGTCTAAAATGGTAACGTGGCCCATTTTACGAAAAGGCTTGGTAAAAGTTTTTCCATAAAGGTGTACATATACGCCCGAAAGTGGCAATATTTTTTCTAAACCTTGGTATTCGGCAATTCCTTCGTAACCACTTTCGCCTAATAAATTTACCATTACGGCGTGTGCTATAGTTTTGGTATCGCCCAAAGGCAAATTAAAAATAGCTCTTAAATGTTGTGCAAATTGTGAGGTATAATTACCCTCAATACTTTGGTGGCCGCTGTTATGTGGCCTTGGTGCCAACTCGTTTACCAATAAATTACCGTCTTTGGTTAAAAACATTTCTACAGCCAAAATGCCCACAATATTTAATTTTAAGGCAATATCTTTAGCTATTTGTTGCGCCGCATTTTGTATTTCATCTGGGTATTGCGATGGTGAAATTAAAAATTCTACCAAATTAGCTTCTGGGTTAAAATCCATCTCAACCATTGGAAAAGTAGCAATTTCACCGTTTGCGTTACGACTTACAATTACGGCCAATTCTTTCTCAAAATCAATACATTTTTCTATTAAACTAGGTGCTGTAAATGCATTTTCTAATTGGTTAGGTTGGTTTATTTTTACTACACCTTTGCCATCGTAACCGTCTTTACGTAATTTTTGAATAATTGGAAAATCGAAACTAGTTGTTTGTATTTGAGATACTTGGCTTATTAATTCAAAATCGGCGGTGGGTATATCATTTTGTTTAAAAAACTGTTTTTGCAGCCCTTTATCTTGAATTAATCTTATAACTCGGGGCTGTGGGTAAACGGTTACGCCTTCATTTTCTAATTGCTCTAGGGCTTCAATATTTACTTTTTCAATTTCAATGGTAATTAAATCTAGATTTTTACCAAAATTATAAACCGTTTGGTAATCGGTTAATTCGCCAAGGGTAAATTTATTACACAAATATTTGCAGGGCGCATTGGCATCCGGGTCTAAAACCGAAACGTTAATATTGTAGTTTATAGCTTCTTGTATAAGCATACGACCCAATTGGCCTCCGCCTAAAATCCCCAATCGGGTTTGTGATATGGTTTTCATATATGGGGTTAAATTTAATTAAATCTAAAATATAACAACATGTTAAGCGATAGAATTAAAGTAATTGAAGTATTGGTTTCTTGTTTTAAAAATCTCGATAACTCAATTAAAAACAAACACTTAATCTAATTTCTTTAACTCATCCTGCACAAAATCAATTAATTCTTTAATGTAAGCGGCACTAAAATCAAACGAAATACCAGCAGTTTGGTAAATCTCTTTCATTGATTTTGTGTAGCCTAGTTTTAAAGCATCTAAATAATTTTTTAGTCCCTTTTCGGGATTTTGCTTATAGTTTTTCCAAACAGCTATTGCACCTAGTTGGGCAATACCATATTCGATATAGTAAAAAGGGACTTCAAAAATGTGTAATTGCTTTTGCCACAGGTTTTCTAGGGCTGCTTCGTTTTCGCTCCAATCTACAAAACCTGCCCCAAATTTGGTAAAAATTGTTTTCCAAGCTTCGGTTCTTTCTTCGGTTGTGTGGTTGGGGTTGGTATAAATCCAATGCTGAAAAGCATCCACCACGGCTACCCAAGGCAAGGTTTTAAGCACATCACGCAATTGATATTTTTTGGCTCTTTTTAATTCCTCGGCATCAGTAAAAAAAACATCCCAATGATCCATAGTAATTAATTCCATAGCCATACTGGCCAATTCGGCAACTTCCGATGGACAATGTTTAAAATCGTTAAGCTCTAAATTTGCGGTTACAAAAGTGTGAATAGCGTGGCCTCCTTCGTGTACCATTGTAGTTAAATCGCGAAAAGAGTTTGCCGCATTCATAAAAATAAAAGGTGCGCAGGTTTCGGCCAATGGGTAATTGTAACCGCCTGGTGCTTTGCCTTTCCGACTTTCAACATCAAAAAAGTTATTATCCTTCATCGCCTGTAAACGGTCGCCATAAAAACTGCCCAAACGGTTAAAGCAAATAATAGATTTATCAATCAAATCTTGCCCACCATCAAAAGGTTTTAAAGCTTCTTTACCGCTGGTATCAACATCCATATCCCAAGGTTTTAGGCTGGGTAAATTTAGGGCGGTTTTGCGTTCATCGGCATGTTGAGCCAATAATGGCACAATTACTTTTTGTATGGCATCGTGAAAATCAAAACAATCTTGCGGCGTATAATCAAACCTACCTAAAGCGGCAAACATATAATTTCTAAAATTAGCAAAACCAGCATTTACGGCTACTTGATGCCGCAATACTTTTAAATCGTTAAACAAATTATTTAGCGTTTCGGCATCTTGCAACCTACGCAAAGTAATGGTTTCCCAAGCTTGTTTACGGGTTTGGCGGTCAAGGTTTTTAAGAAAATTTGCAGCTTGTTCTAAGGTATATTCTTGTCCGTTTATTGTAACCGACATACTACCAGTAATACCTTGGTATTTTTGTTGCTCAACTTGTATTTGAGTTTGTAGTGGAATGTTTTCGTCTCTAAAAAGTTCTAATGCTTCTTTGATGCCACGGGTATAAATAAAATATTTTTCGGTTTCTAAATCATCTGCGAAAGCACAAGCCACAAATTTTTGATTGAGTTGGTTGTTTATAGGTGCAATTTTAGGCTCTATTTCGGTAGCAAAATATTGGAAAGCTTTTACCAAATCATCGTTGGTAGTATCGCAAGTCATTTTAATGTATCGCCACGCAAAATCTTCTTCTAAGGCAGCTTCCAATTCGCTGCGGTTTTTTAGCCAGTTTTCTAATTCGCTTACCGAATTTATTTCGGTGTTAAGCAATTGGGTAAAAAATGGTTCTAAGGTTTCCCAATCAATAATTAAGGTTTGGGGTAAAAAATTTCTTTTTTTGGTGTTTATAATCATATCAATCTAAAATAAATATCTAATAAAAAACAGGTGGCAAAAGCAACGGAGGCAATGCCGTTGGTGGTCATAAATGCAAAATTAATTTTGCTAAGGTCGTTTAGTTTTACCAGCTGGTGCTGATAAATTAGCATCCCAATAAAAATAGTTAAACCCAGATAATACGGCCAACTTAAAGGTGTAAAAAACAAAGGTGCTATTACAAATATAGCCGCAAAAATATGCAGTATATTGCTTACTATTAATGCTTTATGTGTACCCAAATAAGATGGGATAGAGTGTAGTTTTTCTTGCTTATCAAAGGCTTCGTCTTGTAGGGCATAAATAATATCGAAACCGCTAACCCAACATAAAACCGCTAACGAAAACAAAATGGGTAGTAAAGCAAATGCACCAGTAACTACCAAATACGCACCAATTGGTGCAAGTGATAAACCCAAACCCAATACCAAATGGCACAAAGCGGTAAAACGTTTGGTAAAACTGTAACCCAAAACCACCATTAAAGCAATAGGCGAAAGGTAAAAACAAAGCGGATTTATATACCAAGTGGCAACTACAAAAAACGCACAATTTACCAACGTAAATACCAAGGCATTTTTAGCAGAAATACGCCCAGCTGGAATATCTCGGACTTTAGTACGGGGATTTTTTGCATCTATTTCACGGTCTAAATACCGGTTAAAAGCCATTGCGGCATTGCGGGCAAAAACCATACACAGCAACATTAAGCCTAATTTAAACCAGCTGAAAGTGTTTTGGGTTGTGTTTACGGCTAAAAAAAAACCAATAAACGCAAAAGGCATTGCAAAAATGGTGTGCGAAAAAGTTACGAGTGATAAATATTTTTTCATTAATCGGTTTCGGGCAATTCGTCTTCAATTTTAAGGGCGTACTCGGGTACTTCAAACCTCGAGTTTATATCGGTTATCATTGCTAAAATAGATTCTTTACCTAAATATTTTTCGGCCGATGTTAAAATAGGTTCTGGCAGTTCGTCAAAAAATTCTAATAACGACTTTTTGAATAAGCCTATATTTTGTTGCGATTTTAGGTTCGATTGTTTGTCGGCTTTTGTAAAAAGTAAAATAAACGGAATGCTGCGTTCGCCCAGCCAGCAGCAAAATTCAATATCTATTTTTTGGGGTTCTAAGCGGCTATCAATCAGCACAAAAACGCATTGTAAGCTTTCTCTTTTTTCTAGGTAATTGCTGATAAATTTCGCCCATTCGGCTCGGTTACTTTTGCTGCTTTTTGCATAGCCATAACCTGGTAAATCTACCACGTACCAAGTTTTATTAATTAAAAAATGGTTTATCAATTGGGTTTTTCCTGGCTTTTGCGATGTTTTTGCTAAACCTTTTGCACCCAAAACCATATTTATTAACGATGATTTACCCACGTTAGAGCGACCAATAAAAGCGTATTCGGGTAGCTCGGGTGGTGGTAGCTTGCTTATTTTGGTGTTACTAACGGTAAACTCGGCCGATTTTATAATCATACCGCAAAGGTAATATTTATTGGGATAGGTTGGTGGGAGATTTTTGGGTGAGGAATGGCTAAAATATTGAATTTATAATTTATTAAATTGTACCTAATTTTACTATTTTTGAATAAAAAGCATTTACTATGATTACCAAAACACAACTGATAAGCAGTTTAGATATATTACCCGATAATTTAACTATCGAACAAGTTATAGACCATTTGGTGTTTGTAGATAAGGTACAAAAGGGTTTGGATGATTCTAATAATGGTAAAATTAATACTGTTGAAGAAGCAAGAGAAAAATTGAAAAAATGGTTAAAATAGTTTGGACTGATTTTGCTATTAATGACCTAAATGAAATTGGTAATTTTATTTCCGAAAATTCTGTTAGATATGCAGAGATTACAGTTGATAAACTTTTTAAATCTGTAGAAATACTTGTAAATAATTGTTTTGTTGGTAGAGTTGTCCCTGAATTTGAAGATGAAACCATAAGAGAACTTATTAGAGGGAATTACAGAGTTGTGTACCGCATTGTTGATGATTTTAGAATTGATGTGATTACAGTAAATAGTTGTGCTAAACCAATTGAAAACTCAGACGCTTTTTTAAATGATGGGCTGTAAAACTAAATTACAGAGAAAGGTTGCATTGGCGAATTGAAATTACGCATCTACTACCGGGGTGACAGGTCGGTTATTTTTATATTTTACTAACGGTAAATTCGGCCGATTTTATAATCATAACTGCAAAGGTAATATTTATTGGGGTATGTTGGTGGGAGATTTTTGGGTTGGGAATTATTGAATTATTTGATTTAAAACTTAATTCCGCCTTGGTTGAAAGTAAGACATATTTCAACTTACACTTTAAAAATAGAATTAATGTGATATTTTAGATCAAAATTTCGGTGGTTAATAATACATATTGGCAATTTTTTGTTTTTTATTATCCAATTTTAAAAAAATAATATCATCTTTAAGAAAACATTAACACAAAAATATATGAATTATAAAAAACCACTTAACCTGTTATTATTAGAAGCTGCAGAAAGTGGCGAAGGAACTTTAAAACGTACTTTAACTAGTTTTAATTTGGTAGCGTTAGGCATTGGTGCCATTATTGGCGCTGGGCTTTTTTCGTTAACCGGTTTAGCTGCTGCAAATAATGCCGGCCCTGCAGTAACCATTTCGTTTATGATTGGTGCATTAGGGTGCGCCTTTGCGGGATTATGCTACGCCGAATTTGCTTCTATGATACCCATTGCTGGTTCGGCTTACACGTATTCGTATGCAACAATGGGCGAATTTATGGCTTGGATTATTGGTTGGGATTTAGTTTTAGAATACGCCTTAGGTGCCGCAACTGTATCTATTAGTTGGTCGCAATACCTTATTAAATTTCTGCATTATTTTGATTTAACCATACCTTCACAACTAACCATGTCGCCTTGGGAAACAATTACACAGGCCGATGGAACGGTTTTAAGCGGCTGGTTAAACCTGCCTGCAGTATTTATAATTGTTTGTTTATCATTGTTATTAATTCGTGGAACTCAAGAATCGGCCTTTATAAACAATATTTTAGTTATTTTAAAAGTTGCGGTAGTTTTAATTTTTATAGTTGTAGGATGGCAATTTATTAACCCTGTAAACCACACGCCTTACATACCCGAAAACATTGCTGAAACTAGGATGATAAACGGCGAAATAAGCTTTTGGCAGTACTTTAGTTCCGATAGTTTTGGAACCTACGGCTGGTCGGGAATACTTAGAGGTGCTGGTGTGGTATTTTTTGCATTTATTGGTTTTGATGCCGTTTCAACAGCAGCACAAGAAGCTAAAAATCCTAAAATAGGTATGCCAATTGGTATAATAGGTTCGTTAATTATTTGTACCATTTTATATATATTGTTTTCACATGTAATGACGGGTGTTGCAAATTATACCGAGTTTAAAAATAGTGCAGCGCCAGTGGCAGTTGCTATTGCAAAAACCCCTTATACTTGGTTGCAACAGGCTATTATTGTGGCTATTTTAGCTGGTTACACTTCGGTAATGTTGGTAATGCTAATGGGACAATCAAGGGTATTTTTTACCATGTCTAAAGATGGTTTGTTGCCCAAAGCTTTTTCGAGTTTACATCCAAAATTTAAAACACCCTATAAATCTAATTTACTTTTTGCAGTGTTTGTTAGCATATTTGCTGCGTTTGTACCGGTTAGTATTGTTGGCGAAATGGTAAGCATAGGAACTTTATTTGCCTTTATTTTGGTTTGCGTGGGCATTTTGGTAATGCGTAAAACCGACCCTAACACACCTAGACCTTTTAAAGCACCTTGGGTACCTTTTACGCCTATTGCTGGCATTGTAGTTTGTTTGGCCATGATGTTATCGTTACCTGGCGACACTTGGTTACGTTTAGCCATTTGGATGATTTTAGGCGTAATTATTTATTTCTTTTATGGCATAAAACACTCGGTTGTGCGTAAAAATGCTTTACAAAACAAAGTATAATAATATACAATGCAATGTCGTTTACTTAAGCAAAAGTACACGATATTTTAATCAAAAATGATTTTTTTATATGCGCTTTTTGTTGTATTTTTAAGTAG
>REAS01000098.1 GCA_004294495.1 Sphingobacteriales bacterium | reverse complement strand
TTGCATAATCAGATGATTAAAAGGCATAAAGCCCGTAAAAAAGATATTGAAAGGTATTATAAAAATGAAGATTCTTAAAGTATAAAAGTAGAATTAAATATTTTTGAATTTTTCTATTTAACGAGGCTGTAAAATTGCATTGGGTACAACCCCTAATTCACTATAAATCTAATATCCAAAACCAAACACCTACTTCCCTTCTAACATTTTCTCTAATGCAAACATTTCGTCTCTAAATCTGGCAGCAGCCAAAAAATCCATTTCTTTAGCGGCGGTAGCCATTTGTTTACGGGTGTTTTCTATGGCTTTTTTAAGTTCGGGTTTGCTCATATATTGCACTATTGGATCGGCAGCTATGGTGGTTTCCATATTGTCTACATAAGCCCGCTGTATACCTCCTTTAAAATCAACTACCGATGTTTGCTCAATAATAGCTTCCCTACTTTTGCCTACGGTAATGGGGGTAATATTGTGTAAAGTGTTGTAAGCAATTTGTTTTTCGCGGCGACGGTCGGTTTCGTCTATTGTAATTTGCATTGATTTTGTGATTTTATCGGCGTACATTATAACCCTACCACGGTCGTTACGGGCGGCTCGGCCAATGGTTTGTATTAACGATCGCTCCGACCGTAAAAACCCTTCTTTATCGGCATCTAAAATAGCTACTAATGATACTTCGGGTAAATCTAAACCTTCGCGTAAAAGGTTAATCCCTATTAAAACATCAAACTCGCCTAAGCGTAAACCTCGTAAAATCTCTACCCGCTCTAGGGTTTTAACTTCGGAGTGTATGTAGCGAACTTTTATGCCCAACCTATCCATATATTTTGCCAACCCTTCCGACATTCGCTTGGTTAACGTGGTAACCAAAATACGGTTGCCGAGTTTAATAGTTTTATCTATCTCATCCAACAAATCATCAACTTGGTTTATTACAGGCCTAATTTCTATCAGTGGGTCTAGCAAACCGGTTGGTCTAATTACCTGCTCAACCACTACGCCTTCAGTTTTTTCTAATTCGTAATCGCCAGGGGTGGCACTTACATATATGGTTTGTGGCGCTAAAGATTCGAACTCATTAAAATTTAATGGGCGATTATCCATTGCTGCAGGCAAGCGAAAACCGTACTCTACCAACGATATTTTACGCGACCTGTCGCCGCCGTACATTGCCCTAATTTGTGGAATGGTGGCATGACTTTCATCAATAACCATTAAATAATCTTTCGGAAAATAATCTAACAAGCAAAAAGGCCTAGCCCCTGTTTTTCTACCATCAAAATACCTCGAATAGTTTTCAATACCGCTGCAATAGCCCAATTCTCGCATCATTTCCATATCGTAATTGGTGCGTTCTTCTATGCGTTTGGCTTCTAAAAATTGTTGGTTTTCAACAAATTGTGTTTTACGCATTTCCATATCTTCGCCAATTTGATGTAGAACGTTAGTAAATCTATCTTTTGGGGTAACGTATAAATTTGCTGGAAAAAGGGCAACATCGGTTTCTTTTTCAAGAGTTTTACCGCTTTGCGCATCAATGGCATTAATTTCCTCAATATTGTCACCGAAAAAAGAAACCCGATAAGCAAAATCAAGGTAAGCTGGAAAAATATCAATAGTATCGCCTTTAACTCTAAAAGTTCCACGCTTAAAATCGGTAGTGGTACGTGAGTAAAAAAGCTCGACCATACGGTGTAAAAAAGAATTTCTACTTATACGAGTGCCCACGCTAAATCTAAAAATAGCGTTGGAAAAATCTTCGGGATTACCCATACCATAAATGCAGGAAATAGATGATACCACGATAACATCTCGCCTTCCACTCATTAATGCAGAAGTAGTACGCAAGCGTAATTTTTCAATCTCTTCGTTAATTTGAAGATCTTTTTCTATGTATGTATTGCTGCTGGGTATAAATGCTTCGGGCTGATAATAATCGTAATAACTTACAAAATAATTTACGGCATTATCGGGAAAAAACTGCTTAAACTCGCCATACAACTGTGCTGCCAAGGTTTTATTATGGCTTAAAATTAAGGTAGGTTTTTGCGTTTGCTGTATTACGTTGGCAATGGTAAACGTTTTACCCGAACCTGTAACGCCCAACAAAGTTTGGTAGTTTTCGTCTCGGTTTACACCCTCAACCAATTGTTTAATAGCCGTAGGCTGGTCGCCGGTGGGTTGGTATATTGATGTGAGTTTGAAATCCATTAATACAAATATAATTATTTTTTTAGGCAACGGGCTATGAGCTTTCGGGAAGAGGGTTGCGAGCCACGGGCATTGGGCAAAGTCATTCAAAAATCATACATCATCAATCAAAAATCCTTCCTGTTTCTGCTTAAAAAATATTTGAGTGGGTGCATCTGCAAAATCAAATTTTTCTCACAATTTATTTTCTATAAAATGTTTGTATGGATCTTTTATGTCAGGGCTAACGCATTTAAAAAAGCCCTAAAACCAACTCTCTAAAATCGTCGTTTAAGCAAGCAGACTCTCTTTTTTTGGGTTTAGTCAATACCAC
>REAS01000172.1 GCA_004294495.1 Sphingobacteriales bacterium | reverse complement strand
GGTAATAAACCCGAGAGGGTTTATTGTGCTTAAATTAATTTTGTTTAAGTTAAAATATTTTTTATTCTTATGGCAAAGTTAAATGCGTTTGCCCTGACTAAAAAACCTGCAATTTTAATTACAGGTTTTTTAGTATTTTAAAATAGGAAATTTTGGTAAATAGGAGGGGCTATAATCAAGACACCCAAACTAAAAACCCAATCCTATTTTAACGGCAGGGTAATTCTAAATCTGCTACCGTCTTGTATTATACCTTGAAAAGAAACCATATCTGCACTTTGTTTAAGTGCCGATATTACTTGGTCGTTATTGTTAACACCCTTTCCATTAATACTGGTAATTACGGTTCCTTTTGGTAAATCGTAAGTATCAAATATTTTACCGGCAGTTACACTGTTTACAATTACGCCCGTTGTTATACCAAATTTCTTTTTGGTTTCATTATTTAAAGGCGCAAATGTTGCACCTAAATTATTCATAATTTCGGCTGTTGCAGGGCTTGCTTTTGCAACAACTTTATTAGCCTCTTCGCCTTTTAAAGTAAGGTTAAATTCTTTTTGATTTCCGTCTCTTAATACTGTTATAACAACTTTTGCACCTGGGCTAAGTGTACCAATTTTTTCTTGTAACAAAGCAGAAGATAACACTGCTTCTCCGTTTAATTTTTTAATAATATCGCCCTTTTTTATTCCGGCTGCAGCGGCTGCGCCACCTTCAACTGTAGAGTTAACGTACAAACCATCAATTTCTTTAGTACCTAATTCCTTGGCATTATCGTCATTAAGTTCGCTAAATTGTACGCCAATATAACCACGTTTTACTTCTCCATATTTTAAAAAGTCGTTCATTACTTTTTTGGCTAAATTAATAGGAATAGCAAAACCATAACCCTCGTAAGTGCCAGATTGTGAAGCAATCGCTGAGTTTATGCCCACCAATTCGCCCCTTGTATTAACTAAAGCACCGCCGCTGTTACCACGGTTAATTACGGCATCGGTTTGTAAAAAAGATTCGATTGATGTATTGGTTGGTGGGTTATTAGGGTCGTAATTATTAGGATTTATTTGAGGTGCTAAAATACCTATTTGCCTAGATTTTGCACTAATTATACCTGCTGTAACCGTTGATTCAAGTGTTAAAGGATAACCCACGGCTAATACCCATTCACCAACTTTTACATCATCCGAATTGCCCAATTTTACCAATGGTAAATTCGAACCTTCTACTTTAATAAGTGCTAAATCAGTATTTTTATCTCGGCCAATTACTTTTGCCGATAGCACTCTTTTGTCGGTTAAAATAACCTCAATTTTATCGGCATCTTCAACCACATGGTTGTTTGTCATAATATACCCATCATCTGATACAATAACCCCCGAACCTTTACCCATTGCTGGCTTATTCATGTTGTTTCGCTGTTGCGGATTTCCTCTTTTACCGAAAAAATCTTCAAACATATCGCCAAAAGCATCCATACCCTGCCCCTGGTTTGATGCCGAACGTGTGTATGTAGTACGTACATGCACAACTGCTGGCGAAACATTTGCCGCAGCTTGTGTAAAATCTAAAGCACCTAGTAAGGGTGTATTATCAGTTTCGGGGTTATTGGTAAAATATACCTTTTGCTTCTCTTCAATTGATAAACCTGTTTGGTTAGTCTCAAAAATTTTGTAAGAACCAATAGCAACAGCACCGCCTACAAAAGCGATTAACAGCGTTGCACCTGCTTTTTTAATACTATTCATACTTTATAAATTTGGTTTTAAGATTAAATATTCAAATGTAATACCATAAAAACATCAAATACAAGTATATGTTGTTTTTTTATGGTTAAATATTGTTAAAAGCTTTATTATACATTATAATGCAATTTATAGGATTTCTTTTTTAGATTTACTTGCATAAATTAATTCTTATTATTTTTAGTAAAAACAATTTTATGGTACTTATATTTCTTGGCGTAATTGTATATGGCATTGGTTTTTTTATGAAACTGCAACGCCAAGATCCTGCTTTTAAAATCGGCAAAATTTTAACTTTAGTTGGGCCTGTTTTATTAATTATAGGTGTACTAACATCATGCTTTAAAGTTATAGATACTGGCGAGGTTGGCGTAAAATCTCTTTTTGGTAAGGTTGATAAAGAAATATTATCAAGCGGTTTAAATTTCGTAAACCCATTGGTTGAAATTACCACCTTTGATGTAAAAACACAAAATTATACCATGTCGGGCATACATGATGAAGGCACTAAAGCTGGCGATGATGCTATTCGAATACTATCTGCCGATGGTTTGGAAGTTGTAATTGATTTATCGGTACTTTTTAGAGTAAAAGCGACACAAGCGCCTACTATTTTACAAGAAATAGGGATAGATTACGTGGACAAAATTGTGCGTCCAATATCGCGTACAGCCATAAGAGACAATGCAGTATATTACGATGCGGTTGCCTTATATTCAACAAAAAGAGACGAATTTCAAAACCGTATTTTCAAATATATTGATAAAAGTTTTACCAGCCGTGGTTTGCAATTAGAGCAGTTACTGGTACGTAATATTACTTTACCTGCATCGGTTAAAACCACTATCGAATCTAAAATAAATGCAGAACAAGATGCGCAAAAAATGACTTTTGTTTTGCAAAAAGAAAAGCAAGAAGCCGAGCGTAAGCGAGTTGAAGCACAAGGTATTGCCGATTATCAACGTATTTTATCAACTGGATTATCAGATAAACAATTGCAGTATGAAATGATAAAAGCACAAAAAGAAATTGCGACTTCGCCCAACACCAAAGTAATTATATTAGGCAATACCAAAGGAACACCTATTATGATTAATGGTAATTAAAAACGGTTTTAACTAAAACAATTTCTTTAAAATTATTGAGTTTTATGGTAGATTTAATCTGCAATAAAACTTTTGTTTTTTAATTAGCTAAATGAATCCTTACCAAAAGAAAAAAAATTGGAAATATATTTTGCTAACCCTTGCAATAATAATTGCTGCATCGTCGCTTTTATACACTAATTTTTTAGTTAAAAACATTGCCAAAGCCGAACGTACCCGAGCCATAGTTTGGGCGCAAAGTCTTAAAAACATGTTCGAAACCGACAACGATGAAACTATGAATTTTTTATCGCAGGTGCGAGATAGCTTACAAGTTCCGGCAATTGTTACCAGCGAAAAAGATTCTATAATTACGTATAAAGGATTGGATAGCACAAAAACTTATTTTAAAGTTGAAAGTAAAATCAAAAAATACGACACCGCTTATTTTGCCCAAGAGTTAAGAAGCATGAAGCTGCAACACGAGCCTATACCGCTTGAGCTGTATGGCAAAAAAAATTATGTGTATTTTAAAGATAGTTCCCTACTCACTCAATTACGCATTTTCCCTTACATACAATTATTAATTATTGCTGTATTTTTAGCTTTAGCCTATAATTTTTTTAATACCTCTAGACGGTCGGAGCAAAACCAAGTTTGGGTAGGTTTAGCCAAAGAAACAGCCCACCAATTAGGAACGCCAATATCATCGTTAATGGCTTGGACAGAGCTTTTAAAAGATAAATACAACGCCGACCAAGATCCGCTAATTTTACAAATGGAAAACGATGTTAAGCGATTAGAAATAGTTGCTGATAGGTTTTCTAAAATCGGGTCCACCCCCATACTCAGCAGCCATAATGCGTACAGCGTTGTACTTAACTATGTTGATTATTTTAAAATACGCGTATCGGATAAAATAATATTCGAAGTAGAAGGAGACCAACAGCTGGAGGCCTTATTAAACCTACAACTATTTGATTGGGTTATAGAAAACATACTTAAAAATGCAGTAAATGCCATAAGTGGCAATGGTAAAATAACTATTAAAATACTAGAGAATATAGTTAAAGAACAATTGTACATTGATATTACCGATACGGGCAAAGGTATTCCGAAATCAAAATTTGATACCGTTTTTGAACCCGGTTTTACCACCCGAAAACGTGGCTGGGGTTTAGGTTTATCTTTAGCAAAAAGAATTATTGATAATTACCACAGAGGGCATATATTTGTAAAAGAATCGGAATTAGGAAAAGGAACAACCTTTAGAATAATATTAAAAAGTAGCTTAAATTATGTATCAGCCATCAAGTAACGAGTACGCACCATTTTACCAACCCTATATTAGCCTTGTTGGCAATATGGATATTAACCGTAAACTAAAAAACCAATTAAATACCATTGATGATTTTTTTGTAGATATCCCCGAAGAAAAACAAGATTTTGCTTACGCCGAGGGTAAATGGACCATTAAACAAATTGTTGCTCATTTAATAGATACCGAAAGGGTTATGGTTTACAGAGCCATGCGTTTTTCTAAAAATGACCCAACCGAACTGCAAGGTTTCGACCAAGATGCTTACGTTGCAAACACCAATATTGATGCCTTAAGTTATAACGATTTGGTAGATGAGTTTTTGGTTTTAAGGCAAGCACATCTTTTTTTCTTTAAAAGTTTAAAAGACGCCGATTGTAAAAAGAAAGGTATTGCAAACGGGCATAGTGTATCTGTTGGTGCATTGTTATACATTATTGCTGGCCATGCCGAACACCATATAAACATTATTAAAGAACGCTATCTTAAAAAGTAAAATATCGTTTCTTAAAACCTAACTCTGTTTAGCTAGTAAAAATACAGCTAAACTTATTTACACTATTCACTTATAGCACATAAAGAATTTCTTTAAATTATATTGATACTTATCCCATTAAAAAATAAAAATAATGAATAACTGGTTCAACAAAAATGGTATCCATTTGGGTATAGTAGCAATATTTATCGTTATCTGTTTTGTATATTTTGCACCAGCTTTTTCTGGTAAAGTTTTGTTTCAAAGCGATGTACAACAGGCACAAGCTGGCCAAACCGAAATTATGAAGTACAAAGCCCAAGATGGTAAAGCACCACTTTGGACTAACAGTATGTTTGGCGGTATGCCTACATACCAAATTTGGACGCAATACCCCAACAACATTACTACCTACATTTTAGAAGCCTTAAAATGGGCTTTACCACACCCAGCCGATACGCTTTTATTGTATTTACTAGGCGCTTATTTGTTGTTTTGTGTTTTAGGATTAAGTCCTTGGTTGGCAGCGGCTGGTGCTGTAGCATTTGCGTTTTCGTCGTACAATTTTATAATTATTGATGCAGGCCATACCAACAAAGCCGTTGCTATTGCATTTTTTGCTCCAATAATTGCCGGTATAATTTTAACTTTTAGAGGTAAATTTTGGTGGGGAGCTTTTTTAACCGCATTGTTTTTAGCATTAGAAATTAGAAGCAATCACATACAAATGACCTATTATTTGTTTTTAGCATTAATAATTTTGGCGGGCTTTGAGTTGTACGATGCTATAAAAAACAAAACGCTACCATCTTTTGCAAAATCATTAGCATATTTAACTGCTGGTGTAATTTTAGCGGTAGCTCTTAACGCATCAATGCTATGGACAACCTACGAGTATGGGCAACTATCAAACCGAGGAAAATCAAACCTTACCATTGCCGATAAAACACAACCAACAAATGGTTTAGATAAAGAATACGCCTACGGTTGGAGCCAAGGTGTTGGTGAATGTATTACCTTTTTAATACCAAATGGTTACGGTGGTGCATCGGGTCCTATGTTAAACGATAAATCGGAAGTAGCAAAAGCATTAATTGCCAAAGGTGCCGATGCCAGCCAGGCAGCAGGTTTTGCACAACAAATGCCCGTTTATTGGGGCGATAAAGCTTTTACATCTGGTCCTTGGTATTTTGGTGCATTCGTGGTTTTTTTGTTTGTTTTTGGTTTATTTGTAGTAAAAGGCAAACTAAAATGGTGGCTATTATCTGCAACTTTACTCAGCATTTTATTATCGTTTGGTAAAAACTTTACCTTAGTTTCCGATTTCTTTTTTAACAACTTCCCCCTTTACAACAAGTTTAGAGCAGTAGAATCAACCTTAGTTATTGCTGGTTTATGTGTACCAATTTTAGCTTGTTTAGCTATTTACGAAGCCACAAAAACTAAAATAGACGAAAAACAAATTATCAAAAGCTTAAAAACATCGGGTTATATAGTTGTAGGTTTTGTTTTGGTACTAACAATTGCTCCTTCAATTTTATTTACATTTAAAAGTGCACAACACCAAGAATTTATAGGAATGTTAAAACAAGGGCTTGGCGGCGATGAGGGTTTTGCCAACTCAGTTGCAAACGCTTTAGTAGCCGATAGAATTGCTTTATTCAAAGTAGATGCCATAAGATCGTTAATTATTATTGTTGTTGGTATTGGCTTGTTATGGGCAGCAATTACTAAAAAAATAAGTGCAAATATTGCCTATATTTTAATGGGATTTTTAATATTGGGCGATATGTGGTTGGTAGATAAACGCTATTTAAACGACAATAAATTTATAATTAAAAGCGAAATTGAACAGCAAAAACAACCACGCCAAGTTGATTTTTTTATAATGCAAGATAAGGACCCCGATTTTAGGGTTTTTGATATGACAGCTTCGCCATTTAGCAGCGCTAACGCATCGTTTTTTCATAAAAGCATTGGCGGTTATCACGCTGCAAAACTTAAACGTTTTAACGAAGTTATTGATAAGCAATTTACTGGCAGCATAAACCAAGATGTTTTGGATATGCTAAACACCCGATATTTTATAACCAATGGCAAAGATGGTAAAACAGAAAGTATGGAGCGTAATAACACTGCTTGCGGCAACGCTTGGTTTGTTAATAGTATAAAATTTGCAAAAGATAACGACGAAGAAATGCAAGCAATTAGCTCGTTTAATCCGCAAAGCGAAGCAATTATTAACCAAGAATTCGAGAAAAATATTTCTAAAAATACAGGTGCACCTTTAAATGGGATGATTAAACTAACTAGTTACCGTCCTGATGTTTTAAAATATGAGTATTCTATTGATAAAAATGCAGTTGCAATTTTCTCCGAAATTTGGTACCCTCAAGGTTGGAAAATGTACGTTGACGGTGTTGATAAATCATATTTTAGAGCCAATTACCTGTTAAGAGCAGCCGAATTACCTGCGGGAAATCATACTATCGAATGGAAATTTTTACCAAATTCGTATTATTTAGGCGAAAAAATTTCGTTATGTGCTTCCATAACATTATTTTTAGCGTTCTGTTTGTTAATTTACAGTAAAATTAAAAACAAGAAATTAGCTTAAACTAACCAATTATAAAAAAATCCCAATCAAACCCCGATTGGGATTTTTTTGTTTCTATAATTTTAAAACGAAATAATCTGTTGCGTGGTATGTTTGATTAAAGATTTTTATTTAAAGATAAACCTTTAATGTTTAAAGTTAAACCACTATTGCCGTTTGTTTGTTTAAAGCATTTTGAAAATGTTGGTTATAAGCAGCCTCAATAGCTAAAAAATCAGTAAGCTGGCTAGCTGGTTGCGTGTTTAAATAAATATACAAGGTTGGTTTTTTATGTTCAAAATAATCGGTAAAATCAGCAGCAAACAAAAACTGAAAACCATTATTAGAAGCCTCAATAATTTTTACCAAACCTTTTTGAAATTCAATTTTATGAATATACGATGAATGCAATTTGCCTTGCGGAAATATGAGCACCAAATTATCGGGGTTATTTAGTAACTCCCCTGCAAACGATAAAGATTGTAATACGGTTCGGTTATCGGGGTTCACACTAAATGCACCTAAATATTTCATAAACCAAAGTTGTTTGGCCGTATGCTCCATTATCATCACGTGAAAACGTTTTTTTAAAAATATTTTATTGAGATGAAAAAGCACAAAACCATCCCACCACGAATAATGGTTTGCCAACAACAAAACCGATTTATTGGGTTCTAAAATAACACTATCATACTTAAAAGCATTAAAATTTTGCTTAATTATACGGGCTATATACCAGCAAAAAAAACGATAAACTAGGGAGTTTTGCTTGGGCTTTATCATACACTAAATTAAATTGGCAACAATTTTTGCCGATAATAAACTTAAAGGAATGCCGCCGCCTGGGTGTACGCTACCACCCGCAAAGTACAAGTTTTTAATTTTTGATGAAAAATTTGCGTGACGTAAAAAAGCGGCAAACTGGTTGTTAGAACTAGTACCGTATAACGACCCTTGGTACGAAAACGTATTTTTTTCTATACTTCGTGGGTCTAAAACGCTTTCGTTTTCTATCAAACCTTCTAAATCAACCTTAAATTGTTGGTTTATTTTTTTGATAATATTTATACGGGCTTTTGCTATAAGATCATCCCAGTTTTGCCCAGTATTGTTGGGTACATTTATCATTACAAACCAGTTTTCGCAACCTTGTGGCGCATCATCGGGCTTGTGTTTGCTGCTAATATTTATATAAACTGTGGCATCATTACCAATGGTTTTTTTATCAAAAATTGCTTCAAATTCTGCTTTATAATCGTTGCTAAACAAAATATTATGTAAGCCCAAATTTATAAAGGTTTGTTTAACTCCCCAATAAAATATTAAAGCAGAACTCGAGCGTTCTTGTTGTAATATTCTAACTGGTGCTTTATGCTTTTTTAATAAACGGGTATAAGTAAAATACACATCCATATTAGAAACCACTAATTTAGCAGGTATAAACTTTTGCTTTATGAAGATGCCTGAAATGGTTTTATTATCTACACAAATTTCATCAACCAATGAGTTGTAAATGAATTTTACACCTAAATCTTCGGCTAGTTTTACCAAACTTTGTACAATGCTGTACATACCTTTTTCAGGAAAATAAGCACCCAAATTTTGTTCTAAATGCGGTATTACGTTTAAAGTTGCCGGTGCTTTATAAGGGTTACTGCCATTGTAGGTAGCAAAACGGTTGGCATACTGTTGCATTTTAGTATCTTCAAAAAAACTTTGGTTTGCTTGCGCCATGGTTCTAAAAGCATCAATTTTACCAAAATTAAAAACCGATTTTAGGGTATTTAACGATAAATAGGTAGTGAGTTTTTGCAACGATTTTTCTAAAAATACGTGGTGGGTAATGTTATAAATGGTGCGGCTTTTGTTTAAATACGTAAAAAGTTGACTGGCTTTAGTTGTTGTGTTTTTTTCAACTTCTTTACCAAACTCTTCACTACTTGCCGATGCAGAAAATGTGGTTCCATCGGCCCAAAAATACCTGCAAACTTCGTCAAGTTTTTTGTAAGTAAAATAATCTTCGGGGTTTTTATTGGCTAATGTAAAAAGTTCATCTACATATTGTGGCATAGTAAATAAACTTGGCCCGGCATCAAAACTATAATCGCCTTGTTTAAAATGCGCTAATTTTCCTCCTGCAAAAGCATTTGCTTCGTAAACGGTAACCTCGTAGTTTTTTACCGCTAAGCGTATAGCGGTTGCAATGCCAGCAATTCCGGCTCCTATTATTATGGCTTTAGGCATTTATATACAAGTAAATTTTGTTGATTTTAGTTTCAAAATAATTCATTTTTTTTAAATGATAGTTTCAACACACCAATTTAACAAAATTAATTTGGGCATTTTTAAAGCCGATTATAAATTTTGCATTTATCATAAAAATTACCCTCTTTTGCATAATTATTAAAGCTTACGCTGATATCCCTAAAATGAAACAAATTAAAAAAATTTATAGTTTGGCAACTCTAACAAATATATTGTTTGTAGCCCATTTTACTGTTTTTTTTAATTACCCATTAAAACTAAATCTAATTAGGCTACCTTTTTTTTACAAATTGCGTTGAACTCGCATTACCCCTTATCTACTGTTTTAATTTTTTTTGTAGCAGTATTAGAACTAATTAAGCCAATAACACAATCAAAAATTCCTCTGTTTAAATGCAAATTACCGATTTTAAAATATTAGTTGCCGGTATAGAGCACATACGCTACGCCCAGCAAATATGCGATGAAATGTTAGTTTCGGCAAAAAGCAGGGGTACAGGTATTGCCAAACGCTCTCCAGAATATGTGGCCAATAAAATGTTGGAAGGCAAAGCCGTAATTGCTTTTCATACAGACGGCACTTGGGCGGGTTTTTGTTATATAGAAACTTGGAGTCACGAAAGTTTTGTAGCCAATTCGGGCTTAATTGTTAACCCAATTTACCGCAAAGCTGGTTTGGCAAAAGCCATTAAAAACAGAATATTTGCGCTTTCGCGAGAAAAATACCCCGACTCTAAAATATTTGGTTTAACAACCGGTTTGGCGGTTATGAAAATAAATTCGGAATTAGGTTACGAACCCGTTACCTACTCGGTTTAATGAGCAAGCAACGCCAAAATTGTATGTGCACCGCTATGCTTTACGACCCTGCCGAAAAAAAGGAAGAAGAGCAAGAACGCTTTAAAAAAATCACTAAAAAAGCAACCCTTTTAGAACGTATTGAAGCCAAATTACGCAGCACTTTAAATAATTTACCTCAAATATAATTTAGATTTTTATCTCACAAAAAAATGAAGAAAAAAGTTGTTTTAGCTTTTAGCGGAGGATTAGATACTTCGTTTTGTTGCATTTATCTTACAAAAGATTTAGATTTAGAAGTACACTCGGTAATTGTAAATACAGGTGGGTTTACAGATGAAGAACTTTTAGAAATAGAAAAAAGAGCATACAGCTTAGGCGTAACCAGCCACCACGCTGTTGATGCCGTAAAAGGATATTACGACGGTTGTTTAAAGTATTTGGTGTACGCTAACGTGTTAAAAAACAACGTTTATCCGCTATCGGTAAGTGCCGAGCGAGTTACTCAAGCTACTGCAATAGCAAATTATGCCAAACAAATAAATGCCGATTTTGTGGCCCATGGAAGTACTGGAGCTGGCAACGACCAAGTACGGTTTGATATGATTTTTAATATCTTAATACCTAAAGTTGGCATTATTACCCCAATACGAGATTTAAAATTAAGTCGTGAAGCCGAGATAGAATACCTACATAAACACGGTGTAGAAATAAACGCCGAAAAAGCCAAATACTCAATAAACAAAGGAATTTGGGGTACATCGGTTGGGGGTAAAGAAACCCTAAACAGCAACGGAATGCTGCCCGAAGAAGCTTGGCCCACACAGCTTACCGCAACTGGCGAACAAGATATTGAACTAACCTTTGTTGCTGGCGAATTAACAGGTGTAAATGGCACAACTTACACGCATCCCACACAAGCTATACAAGCTTTACAAGCCATTGTTGCACCTTTTGCAATTGGCCGCGATATTCACATTGGTGATACTATTATTGGGATAAAAGGCCGTGTAGGTTTTGAGGCGGCTGCGCCAATAATCATTATTAAAGCACACCACACGTTAGAAAAACATACGCTTACCAAATGGCAGTTAAACTGGAAAGATCAGCTTTCGTTATTTTACGGAAACTGGCTACACGAAGGCCAGTTTCACGACCCAATTATGCGTAACATGGAAGCTTTTTTTACCGATACCCAAAAAACAGTTAATGGCAAAGTGTTTGTAAAATTAATGCCTTACCGCTTTGTGGTTTTAGGTATAGAGTCGGGTAACGATTTAATGAACAATGCTTTTGGCAGCTACGGCGAAATGAACGAAGGCTACACTGGCGAGGATGTAAAAGGGTTTTCTAAAATATTTGGTAATCAAACCAGCATTTGGCATAAAGTAAATCAACCCTTATGATAAAAGCAGGCATTATTGGTGGCGCTGGGTACACTGGTGGCGAATTATTAAGAATTTTAATAAACCATCCCGAGGTACAAATTTCATTTATAAACAGCAACAGCAACGCCGGCAATTTTATTGCCGATGTGCATACCGATTTATTAGGAGATACCGATTTACGTTTTACAAGCCAGCTTTCGCAGGATGTTGACGTACTGTTTTTGTGCGTAGGCCACGGCGATGCCAAAAAGTTTTTAGATGCCAACCCAGTTAACGATAGCATAAAAATTATTGATCTTTCGCAGGATTTTAGACTGGCAGCAAACGCAACTTTTGGAAACAAAAAATTTGTTTACGGTTTGCCCGAGTTAAATATAGAAAGCATAAAAACCTCCCAAAATATTGCCAACCCGGGTTGTTTTGCAACTTGCATACAATTGGGATTGTTACCCTTAGCAAAAGCGGGTTTGCTAAATACCGAAGTACATATTAACGCCACCACAGGCTCTACTGGGGCTGGACAAGGCTTATCGGCTACTTCGCATTTTAGCTGGCGCAACAATAATTTATCAATTTATAAAGCATTTGAACACCAACATTTAAACGAAATTGGCCAATCGTTAAACCATATACAGCCAAAATCGGCAACAGCCATAAGCAAACAAACCCTAAGTTTTATACCCCAACGTGGCGATTTTACACGTGGCATTTTAGCTACAATTTACTTAGAGTGTGATTTAACATTAAGCGAAGCAAACAAATTGTTTGAGGATTTTTATGCCTCGCACCCTTTTACACACGTTAGCCCTACAAATATTCACCTTAAACAAGTGGTAAATACCAACAAAGGCTTAATTTATTTAGAAAAACACGGCAGCAAACTTTTAATTACTAGCGTGATAGATAATTTACTTAAAGGGGCATCGGGGCAGGCGGTTCAAAATATGAATTTGCTTTTTGGCTTGCCACAAACTATGGGTTTAAAGCTAAAGGCCACTGCTTTTTAAAAGATTATACATTTTGTTTGATTGAATAATTTACTTGTAAGTTACTCTTAATCACATAAAGCCAAATACATTAAACTTAATTGCAATTTTTAAATTAGCAAATTGTTACCATAAATTTAAGAATTAATGTATTTTGTTTCAATAAAGCCAACAAAATTAAGCCTTCTGCGTTATTTACTAAACCTTTTTTATGGAAGAAAATCAATTTGTTAAATCGCAAAAAAAAGATTTATATACCCAACCCGATTATTTTTTGTTAGACGATTTGCTAACCGATGAGCATAAACTTATACGTAATTCGGTACGCGAATGGGTAAAAAGTGAAGTTAGCCTAATTATTGAAGATTGCGCTCAAAAGGCAGTTTTCCCCAAACATTTAATAAAAGGCTTAGGGCAAATTGGTGCTTTTGGGCCAACAATACCTATCCACTATGGTGGTGCCGGTTTAGATTATATTGCTTACGGCATTATAATGCAAGAATTAGAACGCTGCGACTCGGGTATACGCTCTACAGCATCAGTACAAGGTTCTTTAGTAATGTACCCAATTTATGCTTTTGGTAATGAGGAACAAAGGAATAAATATCTTCCTAAATTAGCCACTGGCGATTTAGTAGGTTGCTTTGGTTTAACCGAGCCTAACCACGGTAGCGACCCAAGTAGTATGCAAACCAATATAAAACTTGATGGTAACCATTACGTTTTAAATGGTGCAAAAATGTGGATTTCTAACTCTCCATTTGCCGATATTGCCGTGGTTTGGGCAAAAGACGAAGCGGGTATTATTAGAGGCGTAATTGTTGAACGAGGAATGGCTGGTTTTACTACACCCGAAACCCACGGCAAATGGTCGTTAAGGGCATCTGCCACGGGCGAGTTAGTTTTTGATAATGTAAGTATCCCGCTAGGAAACATATTACCTAACATACAAGGCATAAAAGGCCCTTTAAGTTGTTTAAATCAAGCCCGTTTTGGTATTGCTTGGGGTGCAATTGGTGCTGCAATGGATTGTTACGATACAGCATTACGATATGCAAAAGAAAGAGTTCAATTTGGAAAACCTATTGCCGCATTTCAATTGCAGCAAAAAAAACTAGCCGAAATGATTACCGAAATTACTAAAGCGCAATTAATGGTATGGCGTTTAGGGGTATTAAAAAATGAAAACAGGGCAAGTCCAGCGCAAATATCAATGGCTAAACGCAATTCTGTGCAAACGGCTATAAATATTGCTAGGGAAGCCCGACAAATTTTAGGTGCTATGGGTATTACTGGCGATTACCCAATTATGCGCCATATAATGAATTTAGAATCGGTTATAACCTATGAAGGAACACACGATATTCATTTATTAATTACAGGTTTAGATATTACTGGTGAGAATGCTTTTGGTTAAAAGCGACAATTAGTTGTTGCCAGGTGTTAGTATTATTTCTATTCATAATTTCTTCAGAAAAATCATAAACAAAAAAAGCCATCTCAAACTAAATTTGAGATGGCTTTTACTATTTAAAGCTTATTATTAAAACAATAGGAATACAACTCTACGGTTTAGTTTACGACCTTTTGCAGTTTTGTTAGTTGCAATAGGTTGAGTTTTACCGTAACCTACAGCTTCTATTTTAGAACCATTAGCTCCTTTAGAGATCATGTAGTTTTTTACTGCTTCAGCTCTGTTTTTTGATAAAATAAGGTTTGTTTCTGCTTTACCTACATTATCTGTATGCCCAGATAGCTTTAAATTAAAGTTTTTAGTAACCAATAAGTCTACTACCTTATCTAAACTAGCGAAAGATGAAGGTTGGATTGTAGATTTACCTAAATCAAACTGAAGATTTTTTACCGCATCTTTTAATATCTTTTTATCTGATTCGGTGATAAATATTTTAACATCAGCTGGTTTGTTTACTACAAAAGATGGTAGTGGGCAACCTGCACCATCAACTTTAGTAGTTGTAGGTGTACTAGGGCATTTGTCAAAATAATCAGCAACACCATCATTATCGGTATCCGTCATAAATTTTTTCTGCTCCTCTAACATTTTAGCATTTTCTGCAGCAAGTTTAGCAGCTTCGTTTGCCATAACAGCTTTTTCGGCTTCTAATTCTTTTCTTAAATCATCGTATTTAGCATCAAAGCCAGATATAATGCTAGTAATTGGATTAACACGACCTAAAGCAGGTTTAGCTTTTTTGCCTAAAATAAATTCTAAACCGCCGTAAGCGTAAGTAAACTTATCAATTTTAGCGCCAGGGGCACCATAAACACCATCAAAGCCATCCGAACCCACAAAACCAATTTTATAACCTAAGTCTAAGTTAATAACCGAGCTTAAAGCTATTTTTGTACCAACAGAAACTGGCACAAATAACATTTGAGCAGTTTTAGTAGGTTCCTTAACAGATGCTTTAGTTGTTACATAAGTTGAATAATCAATCAAACCAACACCTACAGTACCGTAAGGTAAAAAAACAGCTTTCTTACGTAAAAAACTAATATTACCAAAAGTTACATTTGTTGATACACTACCCGACCAGTTAATATCTGTATCAAATGTCCATGGTAAGCTTGGATTTTTTCTACCCGAGTTTGAACCTTTAACGCTTCCCATTAAAAAATCGGCTTGAAAGCCTAATGTGTGACCAAACTGTTGCTTAAGAAAAAAACCATAACCTGGTTTAAAACTGTAATCAGAAAAATCACCCCTTGGGCCAAACGCTGCAATAGGCATTAAAGCTCCACCGTTTACACCAAAAGACATTGTTCTAAAAGCTTTGTAAACTTTTACCGGTGTTACAGAAGCCGAACTTTCCATTTTGGTTACATCTTGAGCCATTAACTGGCTGCTTAACCCTAATAAACATAGGGTTAGTAATTTTTGTAATGTTTTTGATTTCATATCTTTTAAGTTTAACCTAAATGCGTATAGTTTTTAGTTTAGTTAAGCAAATAGGAATATTAATTTTGGATAAAAGTAGTTAATAAGATTTAATTTAATATTAAATAAATAAGTTTTTTTATAAATTAATTTAAATTTAACCTTTATTTATTGTAAGGGATAATATTTTACCATCTATATTGCATAATTTTTTTGGTTTCTTTTCCAAGTCTAGTCTAATTAAATATCGTTTGACACAAATATTTATTAGATTTTAACTTAAAACTATCTAAAATTTCGAGTAGTTTGTAGGATATTTATTACGATAAATATAAATGTATATTTGGATTTATATTTAAATACCACAGTCAATTTTTAATGAAAAAATTTATAGGTAAATTTCATTACCTCACGCAAGATTTACCCAACTTTAGTCATTTACAACAAGCAACCATGGCATGCAACGCTGGTGCAAACTGGATACAATACCGCTGCTTTAGTAAAACCGACGAGCAAATGCTAGAAGAATTACATCAAATTGCTCAAGTTTGCGATGATTGGGGAACCACTCTAATTATTACCCAACATTATCATTTAATAAAAAAAGCTGATATACAGGGTGTTCACATTGAGGATATGGATGCTGATTTAACTATCATACGAAATAAAATTGGAGATGATAAAACATTGGGCGCATCGGCTAATACGTTACAACAAATTATAAATCACCATAAAAACACTGCCGATTATGTTGGCTGCGGCCCTTTTGCACATTCCAATACAAAGCCTAATAATGAAACTCATTGGGGCATACAAGGCTATACAAATGCAGTAGCTCAATTACATCAATTAAACATCACTGTACCTCTAATTGCTGTTGGTGGTATTAACTTAAACAATGTTGAAATTTTGTTGCAAACAGGTATTTATGGTGTAGCAGTATCCGAAGCGGTAAACAAAGCTATAAACCCCCAACAAACCTTCAAAGATATTTATCAATCTATTTATTGAACTTAAAAAATGAGTAGCCATCATATAGTTCGAGAGAAGCAAGAACCCGCACTTTTTATTTTAGAATTTGAAAATTTTGACGAAGAATATTTAGGGCAACTTTTAGAGTGGAACCCCACAGTTTTAGTTGCTCAAAATGTGTATGAGAAAATTGCATCAATGGGTATAAAAATTGATGCAGTAATTTGTAATCAAGAAAAAAATGTGGGTTTTCAAGAAGGTATAAAATTCATTGAAACAACTAATGAAATGGATTTATTGTCCGAGGGGCTCAAATTTTTTATAAACCAAAATTACCCTGCCGTAAATTTGATTTGTAAAAGCTTTAATATAAAATCAGTTTATCAATATGTGAATAAAATTGATTTGGTGGTTTTTGCAAACAACCAAAAGTATTACCCTATAAAATCAGGATTTAATAAATGGAGCGTAATTAATTTAAATATAGAGGTTTTTGGCAACAACTTTGCTTACCAAGGTTTAAAAAAAATAGGTTATAATAGATTTGTAACCTTAAAAAATGGTTTTTTTAGTTTAAATTTCGAAGATGATTTTTTGTTTTTAGCCGAAGATTTGTAGAAATAATTCCAAATAAATTTCCAAATTAATTTACACATTAATATGTTAAAGAAAATAATAGTTATAAAAAATAAATTGTACTTTTATTTATAAAATAATTTACCTAACATTGCACTCCGAAATTTCGGGTCGGTTATCTTAAATTAGTAGCCGTTTTAATAGCTTATAATAATGGATTTAGTAAAGTTTGTAGAAGAGCAGGTAGTAGCAAAAGCAACCCTGCCAGTGTTTAAAGCAGGAGACACCGTTAGTGTACATTACACCATTCGCGAAGGTAATAAAGAACGTGTACAGGTTTACCAAGGCGTTGTTATACAAAGAAACAGTTCAAATGCTACCGAAACTTTTACAGTACGTAAAATTTCGAATGGCATTGGTGTTGAGCGTATTTTTCCAGTAAATTCGCCAAACATAGCCAAGTTAGAAGTTAATAATGTTGGTAAAGTTCGTAGAGCAAAAATTTATTACATTAGAGAACTTACTGGTAAAGCTGCTCGTATCAAATCTAAAAGAGTTTAGTTTTTTTATAAAATACTAAAGCCTTTCTTATTTTTAAGAAAGGCTTTTTTGTGCTTTTGTTTTTGATTGCTTGCATTGTATTTTATCTAAATTTGTACTTTTACCAGCAAATATGAATAATCAATTTTTTCAACAGATATTTTTTGAGAATACTGTAAAAAACTATTTACTTTTTTTTAGTATCCTTTTATTAGTTTTTATTGCAAAAAAATTTATTTCAAAAATATTAAGTAGAGCTTTTTTTTTGCTATTTAAAAAATTTTACAACCAATCAAGCCCGCTTAGGTTTCATCAATTATTACTAAAACCAATTGAGTTTTTGATCGTTATATTGCTCGTTTATTGTGCAATAAACCAATTAGATTACCCTTTAAACGAGGTAGTATTTAGGCGAATAACTTATATTGATAAAACCGAAAAAATATTTACAATTACACTAATAGAAATTATAGATAAAATTTTTTCTTTTTTAGTCATCATATCATCAGTACGTATTGCCTTAAAAATTGTAGATTTTGTAGCCCATATATTTGAGTATAAAGCGTCTTTAACAGAATCTAGAATGGACGACCAAATGGTGCCATTCTTAAAAGAACTTTTTAAAATATTGGTAATTATAACTTGTGTTTTTGTGATAATGGGCGCTGTGCTAAATATGAATGTAGCCACCATTATAGCTGGTTTAGGCATTGGTGGTTTAGCAATTGCATTGGCCGCACAAGACACTTTGCAAAATTTATTAGGTTCGTTTACCATTTTTGCTGATAAACCTTTTGTTGTTGGCGATTTAGTGCATATTGAGGGTTACGATGCAGTAATTGAGAAAGTTGGCTTTAGAAGCACTGTTTTACGAACCTTAGATAAAACATTAGTTATTATACCCAACAAAAAAATGATTGATAGTCCTTTAGAAAACTTAACGCTACGTAACCTTCGCCGCGTTGAGTTTAACATTGGCTTGCCTTACAGCACAAAGCCCGATGTTATGAAAAAGATATCTTCACAAATCAAAAACTTTATTAATGCGCATACCAAAACCAGTAACGATACTATTGTAGTTTTTAACGCTTTTAGCCCTTCATCGTTAGATATTAAAGTGTTGTATTATATTGAAATTGTAGAATATGAAATTTACATGGAAATAAAAGATGAAATAAACTATAAAGTTATGGAGTTTGTTTTGGCTAATGGAGCAAATTTTGCGTATCCCACTACAACTGTTTATCACGAAGATAACAGCTCGGATATGCCTACTTAATTTATTTAATTTTTAACGCTTTAAATTTGCTTATAAACCAATAAATGCGAGATATTACCCACAAACAAATTACCCTGCGTACTGCAAAAGCCATTGCTGTAATTTTTTGTACCGAAACAACTTTACAAACCATAAAAGACAATAAACTTCCCAAAGGTAATTTATTTGATGTTGCAAAAGCTGCAGGCTTTATCGGCGCAAAGCAAACTCCCACACTTTTGCCACATTGCCACCCAGTAAGCATAGATGCAATGGATATTAGCTTCGAGTTTTTAGAAAAGGCTGTACACCAGCACCTTTTTAACGAAAATATTTTTGACAGAAACGGGATTGTGATTACGGGCGAAGCAAAATCTATTGGCCGTACCGGTATAGAAATGGAAATGTTAACCGCCGTAAGCGTTGCGGCCCTCGAAATTTACGATATGCTAAAGCCTATTGATACTACTTTAGAAATTGGGCATATTAAATTGCTCGAGAAAAAAGGAGGAAAAAGCGATCGTAAAAAATATTTTTCAACTCCACCGATTTGTGCAATTTTGGTTTGTAGCGATAGTACCGCCGAAGGGAAACGGGAAGATACAAGTGGCATCCTGATAAAGGAAATGCTACAAAACGTAAACGCAAACATGATTGATTACCAAATTTTACCCGACAATAAAATCCAAATACAGCAACAAATAATGAAATGGGTGGCACAAGATGTACACTTTATTTTTACTACAGGCGGTACAGGTTTAGGTCCACGAGACAATACAGTTAGCGCTGTTAAAGAGATTTTAGAGCGAGATGCTGATGGCATAACCGAAGCTATGCGTAACTTTGGACAAATGCGCACACCAGTTGCAATGATGAGCCGTGGTGTGGCGGGTTCTATTGCTAGTACTTTAATTGTAACATTACCCGGCAGTAGCGATGGTGCCCGAGAATCGTTAGAAGCAATTTTGCCCGCTGTTTTTCACGCCCGTAAAATGATGAAAGGCGGAGGACACTAAAAAATGGAATTATTAAGTTACAAAGAAGCACTCGAAATTTTATTGTTACAAAGTCAAACCTTTGGTGTTGAAACCCTTGATATAGATTATTCACTAAACCGTGTATTAGCCGAAAATGTTTTTGCCGACCGTGATTATCCGCCTTTTAATAGAGCGGCAATGGATGGTATTGCGGTAGCATTTAAAGATATTGAAAATGGAATAAGCCAGTTTAGTATAATAGAAACTATTTATGCAGGGCAAAGTAGCAATTTGGTTTTAAAACCCAACCAATGCTTTAAAATTATGACGGGTGCTGCTGTGCCGCTTTGCGCTGATGTTGTAATACGTATAGAAGATATTAAATTGAACCAACAAATTGCCAGTACATTAGCTGGCAATGTAAACCATTTCCAAAATATTGCTATTAAAGGGCAAGATTTAAAAAATAACGAGCTTGCAGTCTCAAAAAATACGAAAATATCACCATCAATAATTGGTTTATTAGCTTCAGTAGGTAAACGAAAAATCAAAGTAAACAAAATGCCTATTGTAGCTATTATTACAACAGGTGGTGAAGTAATGGGTATAAACGATGAAGTTTCGATGGTGCAAATTCGTAACAGCAACCAACATCTAATTAAGGCTTTGCTAAAGCAAAACAATATCGAATCTGTAATTTGCCAACATATAATTGACGATGAAAATCTTCTAATTGAGGGGATAAAAGAATATTTAAATGTTGATATTTTAATTATTTGCGGTGGAGTATCGGCAGGCGATGCCGATTATGTTCCTGCAGTTTTAAACACTTTGGGCGTAAAAAAGCTATTCCACAAGGTTGGCATAAAACCAGGTAAACCTATTTGGTGTGGCAAAAAGCAAAACGGTGCAATGGTTTTTGCTTTGCCAGGCAACCCTTTTTCTTGCTTGGTAACCTTTAAAATATTTATAGAACCGTACATAAATAAAGCTGTTGGCTTACCTAAAATGGTAAACAAAACATTGTCATTAAACCATCCGCGTACCCAAAAAACTAAATTTGATGAGTTTTTTCCTATTGTAGTTGATGAAGAGAATAAAAATTTAAGTAGTGTTGCAATTAATGGATCGGGCGATATACGCCTAGGTTTGCAGGCAAATGGGCTAGCTTTACATTCGAAATCTACGGGCGATATTGCAAAAAATCAAAGTTTGAATTATTGGAATTTATAGTATACCACTAAATTAAATTGCAATCAGATTTCTCAACAATACACTTTTTGTAAATTTGAAATCAATGGTAGTAAAAATTATAAAATGCAGTTTAAATTTTGAATTAATTGAAGAAAATAGGCGTAATGGACATTTGTGGTGTTTTTTTGGAGACGTTGGTTCCATGTGGACAAAAATGGTGGTCTAATTTTAGCAGGATTTTGTGGGGATAAA
>REAS01000171.1 GCA_004294495.1 Sphingobacteriales bacterium | reverse complement strand
CGAATATAGTGAAATTTTAAGGAAGAAAAAAGTCTTTAAATCATTGATTTACTGACTTTTTCTCTTCCTTTTTTATGCCGGTCTGCGGAGTTAAGGTATAATAACAAATAACATTGTATAATTTTTTATATAAAATCAGATACAATCTTAATATAAATTTTCGATTTGTTCAAAATTATTGCACAAATAATGTTACCATTAAATTATTGCTTAATAAATTTACTTGTAAATAATGAGTGATTTAGATTTTGCTGTTTTACTTGTAAAATATAAACACCACTTGGTAAGTCGGCTACATTAAATTTTAATTGATTTTTAAGTTCGGTGATGAAAATTTTAATTTTTTTACCAGTTACATCGTACACTGTAATTTCTAAATTTTTTGGAGTTGTGCTTGGGCATTGTAGTGAAAATTCTATATCAACTGGGTTGGGGAAAACTTTAAAATCAAAATTGTTAATTTGAGTTCCTAAATATTTTATTGTACTGGTTTCAAAGCTACCATCGGTATTTATTTGTTTAATTTGGTAATAATTATTTTCATCCAAATGCTCATCCACGTAAGTGTAAAAACCATTACTATCTGTTGTTTTTAAACTTTGACCAATAGTTGTAAAATTTATACCATCGGTGGCTTTTAATATTTCAAAATATTTTACGTCGGTTTGGTCATTAACTTGCCATTTCAATTTTGCAAAATCACCTTCTGGTTCAACAGTAAAACTCATAAAATTTGAAGGCAACACGGCTTTAGGCTCAATTATTAATGACAAACGTTTGTTACCAAAACTTGGTTTTATGTTTTTATCAATAGCAAAATTATAGGTTGCATTTGTGGGCGTTATTGCAGTTAAAGTGTTTAAATAACTATCTTTTAGGCTTAGGTTATAAATTGCAAAATCGTTTAAATTACTAAAATTTAGTGTAAGGTTTTGGTTTGTTGTTTCGCTATTAACCAACATATTAATAGTAGTTGAGCCAGTAATTTTTGGCATTAAGTTTATGGCCATTGTAACACTATCGCTACTTAAAGTGGCGCAATTTAGTATAGGGTTGGTAAGTAAAATTGCATCTTCGTTTTGGTAAGTGGCAAGGCTACCCTCTTTAAAAATAACTGCTGTTTCGTTTTTAATTATATTATCTGTTATGGCAATGCGTAATACTTTTTGTGTTGTTGAATTGTTATTGGTTTGTTTTTGTGAGGATAAAATCACATTTCTATCGGGTTGGCTTAACAACCTTGCAGGCGTAGTAATTTGTGTTGCTTTTTGAGTTTCGTTAAAAGTAACATTGCCGCTTTGGCCGGATTTTACACGTACGTAAAACGATTGGCAAGGTTGTATATACCTAATATCTTGGGCTGCACCTCCTACAGTTGCATTAAAATTATTGTTGGTACTTACATTGCCTATTTTAGTAATTTGCCCGGTACGGTCGGGTTTAATTATTGATAAAATATCTTCTAATCTACTGCTATTATCGCTTAAAAAAGCGTCAAAATCTATAACCGCTGGGTACGGGTTACCAATGGCACAAATGCCATTATATAAATCGCCGCTGTTTGCAGTGTGGGTTACTCCTATATTTATAGTTCCTTTATTTATTGCGCCGTTATAATTTTGAGTAACGCTTTCGGGAATGGCAAAAGGTGCATTTAGTTTAGTGGTAATGTTGTTTGTCCTATTACCACGATAAAACAAAAAATAGGCTGTTGCTGGTATGGTGCGGATTAGTAAAGTAGGAATTAGATTAAAACCATATTCGCTATCTAACTTGCTTTCGTTTTGGGTAACCATGGTAATGGCATTAATTGCTCCAGTAGCGTTACCTCCTAAATCAAAATTGTTGCTGGTATTACCTGGGCCCGTAAAAAATTGTTGACTTTTTATTTGCTCGAAAATATATTTGGGTGATACTTGATTATCTTGAACCGGAAAGGCAATCATACGGGTACCTCTCATATTTATATTTCCACCTGTAAAGTACGATTGCACATTTACGTTACCGCTAACGTTTGCCCCAGTATTTAGATAAGCAATGCCCGATGTGGTGCTAAATGTTGACAGTAAAGTTAAGTTACCCACGCCACTGCCACTTGCCAATGTGCCGCTTGTACTTGCATTATTAACAACACCGTTAATTAATAACGGATTGTTTAGCGTTACGGTTGCATTACGGTTTTGGGTATAATTATTAAGTTGGTTATTGTTCCCGCTCTGATTAATTCTCAGCGTAAAAGCAGCTCCTGCATCGTTAGCAACAATTAAGTTTGATGTTGCCGAACCAATTAAACTACCGCTACCCGTTATGGTACTGTTTAAGGTTAAGGTATTTCCATTTAAACTTAAAGTGGAGTTTGTGCCTATTAAATTTAGAATACCCGAAATTACTACATTGCTATTTAATACTGGTTGCCTGCCCGATGCTGGCGCATTAGGAATATCTATTTGTGTAGTGCTAACATTTGGTACAATACCACAAGCCCAATTACTTGTATTTTCCCAAGCGGTGCTTACAGTACCCGTCCAAGTGTTTGCATTATTAACACTTACGCTGAACGGATTAGACATAACAGATAAACAGGAAGTGTTATTATAAGTGGCATTAACCGAGTATGTACCTGCGGCTGTTTGGTTACCAAAAGAAATTGCCGAACCCGAACCTGCCACCGCTGTACCTATGTTGGTAGTACCGTTTAAAACTAATTGGTAATTAACTCCGCTTTGCGAACCAGCCAACCCAACCGCTATACCTGCCCCGCCTGCACAATAGCTTGTACCATTATTGGTAATGGCATAAGTGGTAGGTACTGAGCGGGTAACATCAACAGTAAGTTTTACGTCGTCTATACGCCAATTGGCAAAATTAGACGTTGCTGTTGTGCTGCCATAGCCATATATTCTATAAGTTAAAGCTGAGCCAAGTGCACTAGTGGTTGAAGTTAAAGTGGGTGCTTTTAAACCACTAGCAAGCCAAGATGCTCCAGTAGTGTTTGTTATAGTACCACTAGCAATATCGTTTGCGTAATTATCTAAATTAGACCTAATACTGAAACTTGGGGGACCAGCACTTGTGCTTCTTGTACCAAATTGTATTGCAGTTAACGTACTTGTGCAATTTGCATCTGGAGTTAGTGTAAACTCAAAATAAGTACTAGTAGTCAATGAAAATCCTCCATTTTCACAAGCAGCACCAGCATTATAATTACCACTTGCGTTTGTATATCCATTTGATATGCTTGCATTTGTAACTAAAGTAGTTGTTCCTTTGTTTAAGCCTCTTGTAATATCCGATATACTTAAATTAGTAGTTGTATTTGATGATGGACCGGCACTAGGCGCATCAAAATCCCACACCACCTGCCCAGTGCTTGTACAAGTTTGCAAGTCAACGGTATAAACTAAAGTAGCACTGCCAGTACCCGCGGCATTTATTGCCGTAACAGTTACGTTATATGGTGAACCTACTGCACTGTTTGGCGTACCAGTAATTTGTCCATTACTAGTATTTATACTTAAACCTGGTGGCAAATTGGTAGCATTAAAACTTGCCGGGAAGTTATTTGCTGTAATTTGGTAAGCAGTTGAAGGTATGTTTATGATATTACTTGCGGTTAATGTACTTGTTATTACGGGTATTGTGGGCGTTGTGGGTATAACCGTACCATTAAAAGTAAAACTGTTGATAGAAAAAGTACCTGTTGCAGCTGTTGCACCATACCCATAAATCCTAAAAGTTATAGCGGCGGTTCTATTTTGAAAAGCCGCAGCAGATAAACTTACCGTTTGCCCAGTAGGGTTTAATGTGCTTATATCGCTGCCAAAGGCATCAACGCTAGAGCGTAATACTAAACTTGATGGGCCATTTGGCGAAACAGTAGCCGTATAAATTAAACTGGTTAAATTTATTTTAAAAGTGCTATTAGGAGTTAATACAAATTCTATATAATCTGTTGTAGATAAGCCACCTGTAGGCCACGATTTTAAATTGTACCTATCAATACTGCTAACTGCCGTTAAACCACTAGCATAACCTATGCCCGATACCGTTAAATTTGCATCAACGGTTTGCCCCGAGGTGTACGGGTTGTTGGCACTTGGGTTTGCATCTGTTATTGGGTTTGTGAAAATTGATTGTGAAAACGCATTTTGTGTTGCACACGCTAGAACTAAAACTAGTATTAGTGTAAAAAATTTTTCAAAAAACAAGCTATTTGAGAGTTTAGCTTTACTGGTTTTGTTTTTTTGTAAATTAGCTTTCATAAATTTTTTCTCTCTAAATTATTACACAATTAACAAAAATATATAATTTTTGTTAAATTATTTTAAACAATTTGGGTAAATTTTAAATGATAATGATAATTTAACATTGGCTTTTCCTAATAGTTTATATTTTACTTAAAACACTATTGCTTGTTAAATAAACAATAAGATTAAATTAAATTACTAAAGTTTTGGAGGAAGTATTTCTATTGAATTAGTTAGTGAATTTTAAAAAAAAATATTTTTTATGAAATTATGGGGCTTTTATAAAACTAGCTGGGTATTAAAGCGAAAGGCTTTGCGTAAATCTTTGTGTTTTTTGCGGTAAAGCCTAAAATTATTTTTACCGCAAAGAACCGCAAAGGACACAAAGCTGTCTGTAAATATTTCCAGTAAAAAATCAAACGCCAAAATACCTTTTAATTTACCTCCGAAACTTTAATTAAATTAAACAAGATTTATAATCAAAAAAGTCTTTTTTGTTTCCATAATTTTAAAAGCTATAATTGTTTAAGCAAAATCAATATGGAAATCAATAACCTTACAACTACAATTCCTAAATTGTTAAGAAACGTTGTACAAAACTTACATCAAGCATCGGCTACGTTTATGCTTACAAAAGTAAATAACCAGTGGCAAGAAATATCATACCAACAAACCCTAAACAATGCCGATTATATAGCAGCGTACCTCTTAAGTATAGGCATTAAAAAAGGTGATTGCTTGGCGCTGATTGTTGAAAACAGTCCAGAATATGTGTATTTCGACCAAGCTTTACAACAAATAGGTTGCATTAACACTTCTATTTACCCTACCCTGCCCGAAGCCGATATTGCCTACATTTTAAACGATTCGGGTTGCAAGGCAATATTAGTAGGCAACCCATTTCTATTAAAAAAAATTACTTTTATAGCCAATAACTGCGAAAATTTAATAAGAATTATACCCGTTTTTGATGATTTTAAAATAGCCGATAACCTGGGTTTAAATGCTGGGGTTGTAAATTTAAACTCCGTTTTAAACGAAGGGAAATTAAAATTAAACGAATACCAAAGCACCATAAACCAAATTAGAGAAGCCGTTAGTCCGTTCGATATTTCTTCGCTAATTTATACATCGGGCACAACTGGCGTACCAAAAGGGGTAATGTTAACACATTCAAATTTTATAGAAAACGTAAAATCAAGCTTAAAACAAATACCAATTATTGATAAAGAAGATACATTTTTATCGTTTTTGCCATTATCGCACATTTTTGAGCGTACAGCAACTTACCATATTTGCTGTTATGCGGGTTGCAAAATTGCTTTTGCACAAAGCTTAGAATTGTTAGCCAAAAATATGGCCGAAATTAAACCAACGGTTATTGCCTGTGTACCCAGGCTATTAGAGCGCATACACGATAAAGCTATAAAAACAGCAACTACTAGTGGCTTAATAAAAAAAGAAATATTTTTATGGGCAATAGCAACAGGCCAGGCTTACCGTATAGTTAAAGAAAACGAAAAAACACCAAGTACTATTTTATCATTAAAATATAATTTAGCTAACAAATTAGTTTTTAGTAAAATAAGAGAAAAAACAGGTGGAAGATTAAAATTTATGATATCGGGCGGGGCTGCATTACCCAAAAATGTGGGCGAATTTTTTGGGAATTTAAACATTAAAATTTTGGAGGGTTATGGCCTAACCGAAACATCGCCGGTTGTAGCCGTTACCGAATTAAATAGGCAAATTTACGGTACAGTAGGTAGGGTTATACCCGATATTGAAATTGCCATACAAGACACCGAAACTAAAAATATGATAACCCTACAAACACATCATACTTTTAATAAAAATTTTGGATGTGCCGAAGGTGAAATTATTGTTAGAGGCCATTGCGTAATGAAAGGTTATTGGAATAAACCGCTGGAAACTGCCGAAGTTATTGATAGCGAAGGCTGGTTTCATACTGGCGATATTGGTAGATTTTTTAAAGGAAATTTACAAATTACCGACCGTATAAAAAATATGCTGGTAAACTCGTTCGGTAAAAATATATACCCCACTCCTATTGAAAACACGTATTTAAAAAGTGCAAAAATTGAAACTGTATTTTTAATTGGAGATAAACGAGAATACCCAACTGCCATAATTGTTTGTCCAAAAGAAACTTTACAAGAACAATTTGGTTTGCCAAATTCGTTTTTTGAAGATGAAGAATCCTTTATAGTTAACAAACAAATTTATGATTGGGTTGGTATCGATATTAAAAAACTATCAACCCAAATAGCTAAATTCGAGCGTATTAAAAATTTTATCATTAAAAAAAATCCTTTTACTATTGAGGATGGCGAGCTTACCCCATCAATGAAATTAAAACGCAAAGTAATAGAGAACAAGTATGCTACTGTTATTGATGGTTTGTATAGGAACGAGAATTTAGATTAGGAAATTAATAAATTTTAATGCTTCGTTTCTATGGTTTATTTTGGAATAAATTAGCATCCAAAATAAAAGTAAACCAATTTTTTTTGCTGCTAAAAAATAAATTTGTTGAAAACTCTATTAAGTTTTCAACAAGTAGTTGATAATCCATAAATATATCATTGCCTTAATTATTTTTACCCGCATGGACGAATACGAATTAGATTTTTTTTTGAAAGAACTACCATCAACAATAAAAAAAAAGGGTTTAGAGGTTTACATTAACGAAAAAATTTTGTCGTACATTAAAACTGAATACTCAGTTTCTACACAGGTTTTAAAATCAGAAGGTGAAGGGTATTACGATGTATTTTTAGAATACGAAGAAGATGAGGAGGAAATAATTACAAGCTGCACCTGCCCCTACCACCAACAACACTTGGAAGACTGTAAACACATTGCTGCTACGGGTTATTTATGGAAGGCAATTATTAACGGCTCGAGCTTAAAACTTAGTAAAAATTTAGCAGTTACTACCCAATCTCAATATACTTTAAACCTAGAGGCAGGCTATAGCCAATACAATTTTATAATTAAAAGTTTAGATTATTGGGTATTAAAAGATCTTTTTACTGGGAAATTACTAGCCTCAAGTAATACAACCCACAGTATTACCGAAAATAAAACCGATAAATCTTGTTCTCTTGTTTTCCCCAAAAATATTGTTGCAACAGCAACTCATTTAAAAAACGAAGTATTAGCCCTAAAATGTAATTGCGGTAAATTAACAGCTACCAAAATTTGTAGCCATTTAGTAATACTGTTAGATAAAATCAGTACTAAAAAAGGTGCTTACTATTTTAAAAAATACAATAATTACGATATTGAAAAGCAAGCAGTATTGAGTAAATTTGGCTTAAAACTTACCGATGAGTTTGCCAAAAAATTTGAATTTGGGATTGATAGTTGGGGAAATTTTAAGGTAATAAAACAACCACAAAATTTATTAAAAATTGCCGATTACGAACAGTGGCAAAACAAATTAACTAGCATAAAACCACCCAAACCTGATATTATTACCTTAACACCTTCAAAAAAATTACCTGCCGATATTACAGCCGTTGGCTTAGTAATTGTTTTAGATGGTAAACATAGAATGCCTTTTTGGATTGATGCCATTGCCGTTACCCAAAAAAAAGGCGTATTTTCTTACAAAAAAATTGTACTACAAAACAATAACGATTTAAGCATATTTAGCCATTTACCCGACGATGTTTTTGCCGAAATAACAAAACTAACCACCAATAATTTATTAGATAATATTAAGAAAAATTCGGGATACGATTTTTACAGCTACTCTCCAAATACTTTAAACAACCTCGATAACAATTGCCAAAAACTAATAATGAAGCAATTTAGAGATGTTTTAAAAACCTTGGCCCAATTACAACACCCCGATTTGCATTTTTTTACTACTGCCGTGGGTCAATCTTTTAGCAACGCAACTTGCTTGCCCGTAAAATTAAATGCCGCTTTAACTCAAATAGAATTATACTTAGCTAAAAAAAATGATTTTTGGGTGCTTTCTCTCAACATACAAATAGAAAACAAAACCTATACTTTAAAAAAAGCAAGCATACATTACTCCTATTTATTACAAATAAAAGATACAATTTACTTACTTGATAACAAAGACGAAGAGTTGTTTAACCTTTTTAACCAAGGCGATGTAATGTTACACCAGCAAGATACCGAAGCCTTTATCGAAAAAATTATTAAACCCTTAAGTAAAATATATGCAATTAATTTTGATGCTAGTGTGAACATAGAAAACTTGCAAAACAACCCAGCCCAGCCTGTAATTTATTTGAGCGAATTAAACGATACTTTTTTAATGGTGCGCCCAAAATGGAAATATGGTACTTACGAAGCCGAGATGGATGGTGCCACCAAAACTATTTTAAATAACCAAAGCCAAGTAATTAGTATAGAACGTGATACTGTTAAAGAACAAGAACTTATTGATTTTATTAAAACCCTACACCCACGGTTTAAGGTTCAAAATAACAAAGAATATTTTTATTTGCCTTTTACCGAGGCTATGAACAAAAACTGGTTTATGCAATTTTTTAACGAATTGCAAAATAAAAACATCCCAGTTTATGGCTTAAACGATCTTAAAAAATTTAAGTACAACACCAATAAACCAGTTTTCGAAATGAAATCATCATCGGGAATTGATTGGTTTGATTTACAAATAGAAGTACATTACGGTGAGCAAACCGTTGGCCTTGCCGAACTTAAAAAAGCAATATTAGCCAAACAAGAATTTATTTTATTAAAAGATGGCACTTTAGGCGTGTTACCCGAAGAGTGGATAAAAAAATATAGCCCACTATTGCGTATGGGGCAAATAAAAGACGATAATTTAAAAGTTTCTAAACTGCACTACACCCTTTTAGATGAATTGTATAACCAGTTAGATGATACCGCAATACAGGATGAACTTAACGAGAAAAAACAAAATTTACACCGTTTGGGAGATGTAAAAGAAATTGATCTCCCCAAAAAATTAAAAGCAACCTTACGCGATTACCAAATAGCAGGCTACCAATGGATACACCAATTAAAAAAATTAGGTTGGGGCGGCTGCCTTGCCGATGATATGGGGCTAGGCAAAACCCTACAAGCACTTACATTTTTGCAGCATTGTATTGAACAAAGCAGCACCGAAACCCATTTAATAGTTTGCCCAACATCGTTAATTTATAACTGGGAAAGCGAAATTCAGAAATTTACACCCGGTTTAAAATACTACATTCACTACGGAACAGACAGGCATTTAAGCGACGAAAAATTTACCGAAAACAACCTAATTATAACCAGCTACGGTATGGTACGTAGCGATATTGAACATTTAAGCAAACTAAATTTTGGTTATTTATTGTTGGATGAAAGCCAAGCCATAAAAAACCCAGCTGCACAAATAACCAAAGCAGTACAGGTGCTAAAATCGGCTAATAAATTAATATTAAGCGGTACACCAGTGCAAAACAACACCTTTGATTTGTATGCACAAATGAATTTTTTAAACCCAGGAATGTTGGGTAATATGGAATTTTTTAAAAACGAATTTGCCAACCCAATTGATAAATATGGCGATAAAGCCAAAGGCGATGAACTACGTAAACTAATTTACCCTTTTATGCTTCGCCGCACAAAAGAGCAGGTAGCCAAAGATTTACCCGATAAAACCGAAACCGTTTTGTGGTGCGAAATGGGTACCGAACAACGTAAGGTTTACGACTATTACAAAAAACTTTACCGAGAAAACTTGATGGAACGTATTGCCGAAAACGGCATGGGCAAAAGCAGTATGTATATTTTAGAAGGCTTGCTTAAATTGCGCCAAATTTGCGATTCGCCAGCTTTGTTAAAAGACGAAAAGTATAAAAACGACTCGGTAAAGATAAAAGAATTGGTGCGAGAATTAGAAGACAATACAGGCACACATAAAGTATTGGTTTTTTCGCAATTTGTAGAAATGCTAAGTTTAATAAGAACTGAGTTAGACCAAAGGCAAATAAACTACTCGTACCTAGATGGTAGCACACCAGCCATAAAACGAAAAGATGCTGTAACTAAGTTTCAAACAGACGATACCATACGTGTGTTTTTAATTAGCTTAAAGGCTGGTGGTGTGGGTTTAAACCTAACATCGGCCGATTATGTTTACCTGATAGACCCTTGGTGGAACCCCGCTACCGAACAACAAGCCATAGACCGTACCCATCGTATAGGACAAACCAACAAAGTTTTTGCCTATAAAATGATTTGTAAAGATAGCGTGGAAGAAAAAATAGTACAGCTACAACAAAAAAAGAAAGCCCTAGCAAGCGATTTAATTTCGGAAGAAGCAGGTTTTGTGAAAAAACTAACCAAAGACGATATTGCGTTTTTGTTTAGTTAATTAAAGTTTCTGAGGTAAATAATGAGGTGTTTTTTTAACTTTATTATTTACCGATGGTGCTTACAAGCGGCTTTGTGTACTTTGCGCTTTTACTTTGCTGACTTTGCAGTAAAATAAATTTAGATTTTACCGCAAAGAGCACAAAGATTTACGCAAAGCCTATTGCTTTTATACCCATCTAGTTTTATAAACACGCTGCGTTAATAAGAACATATTTAAGCTTTAAATTAACGCAATTAAATAATTTACTACTTCCGAAAGTTTAGTTAATTAATTCAGAGTATAAATACCTAAGCTTTGGTAAACTTTTTAGTTTAACATATTTTGCCTACCAATTAGGGAAAAAACTAAAAGTTTAAGTTAAACACCCCCAAAACATGGGGTTACAGACCGCAAACATGGGGTTACAGACCCCAAACATGGGGTTACAGAATGGGGTTACAGACCCCAAACATGGGGTTACAGACCCCAAACATGGGGTTACAGACCCCAAACATGGGGTTATAGACCCCAAACATGGGGTTACAGACCTCAAACATGGGGTTATAGTCCGCAAACATGAGGTTACAGAGCCAAAATATCCTATTGGTTTTGCTAAGTAAACATAAGCGCAAAAACAGCAAACTGATTTTTACAGCCAAGAAATCGCCTAAGCTTAAAGGAGAAAACACTTTTTACAAAAACCATATTTTTATTGTAAAATGGAACGATAGAAGTTTAGATGCAGATGCTTTTGTGAAATTTTTTGTAGATAAAAACGGGAATGCAACTAGTTTTAAGCCGGGTTTAAATATTAAACTATAGTATAATTTGCTGTAAATCAATGTTTTTACGATTTTAATGCGTTAACGACGGCAGCGGCATCCTTTTTTTACGCCGATTCTCCCCCTTCGGGGGGCGGGGGGATAGACAAATAAAAAAAGATACAGCGAACGGCGTGTTAAAACGCCCAAAACATAATCAAAACTATACTATATAATGGGTTCTTAATAGAACTTAGGTTTTTAAGTTAGAATCCATATCGCCATTAACCGACTTTAGCTTTGATTTTCAGGATTTAGATTTTAAGAAAGTAAAAGGCTAAACAAAAAAACATCCTAAATTTATACCGCTCAATGTAAAATATCTTAAATTAAATCTCATTTTTGAAGAATGGGTAATTTAGATTACGATGCCGTAATAATTGGCGCAGGTGCTTGCGGTTTAATGTGTGCTGTACAGGCAGGTTTTTTGGGTAAGCGGGTTTTACTTCTCGAAAAAAACGATAAAGTGGGTGCTAAAATATTAATATCGGGTGGTGGCCGCTGTAATTATACCAACTTAAATTGCGAAACGCACAACTTTATTTCTCAAAATCCTAACTTTATAAAATCGGCAATAGCCGCCTGGACAGTAGATGATAGCATACAATTTTTTGAAACCTACGGCATTATTGGGCAAGAAAAAACCTTAGGTCAGCTTTTCCCACAAAGCAATAACGCTAAAGATATTGTTGCCGTTTTTGAAAATTTGTGTGCACAAATGCAGCAAACAATTGTTTTAAACGCTACCCTTACCGGGATAAATAAGGCGGATGAAACATTTACAATTAGCTACCAAAGCAACGGTAAAAGCTTAACCATCAATACCCAAAAACTAGTTATTGCTAGCGGCGGTTTACCTATTGCAAAAATGGGTGCAAGCGATTATGGTTTAAAAATTGCCCAACAATTTGGCTTAAAAATTACACAAACCGCACCTGCTTTAGTGCCATTAACCATAACTGGTAAAGATTTAGATTGGTTTGCAAACCTATCGGGCAATTCGGTTTTTGCTGAGGTAAGCAGCACAAAAATTAGTTTTCAAGAAAATATTTTATTCACCCATTGGGGATTAAGTGGGCCAGCCATTTTGCAAATATCATCGTACATAAACCCTGGCGAAACTATCAATATAAACCTTTTACCAAACCAGCAAATAAAAACTTTACTAGAAACCGAGCGTAAAATAAATGGCAAAAAATTATTATCTAATTACCTCACTTTGTTTTATACCCGCAAGTTTGTTGATGCCCTTACGGGGATTTTACCAATAGAAAAAAACTTAGCATCGTTAAGCAATGCAGATTATATTGCTATTGAAAACTTTATTCATCACTTTAAAGTAAAACCCGCAGGCAATAAGGGTTACGATAAAGCCGAGGTTATGAAAGGCGGCGTAAGCACTGATGAGTTATCATCAAAAACGTTAGAAAGCAAAAAAGTAGCTGGTTTATTTTTTGGTGGCGAATGTGTTGATGTTACTGGTTGGCTTGGTGGCTACAATTTTCAATGGGCTTGGGCAAGTGGGTTTGTTATAGCACAAAATTTGTAGGTTTTAAAATGTGAAATAAACTAAAATGTGATTTGCAAAACAAAACTATTTAAATTATACCCTTTCAAAAAAAAAACAAACACAAATGAACAAAATAACCCCCATTGTTTTAACTATTCTATTTTTAACTACCAAAATATTTGCACAAATACCCATAACAGTTGCCGAAAAAACGGTAAAAATTGGCATCCTAGGTCAGCAAATTTTTTACTATGGTTTTGCCCAAGGCGACCAAATGATTTTCTCATTTGAGGAAACTACTGGTAAAGAAATAAAAGAAATAGAAATTACAGAAATGCCGTCATCTTCTAAATTTATGGATTATAGGGTAAAAAAACTGATAAATAAAAAAATCAACATTAGCCAAACGGGTGTTTATAAATTTAGTTTTATAAACGCAGCTTTAGCCGGCCGTGTATGTAAAATTAAAATACAACGCATACCACAAAGCACCCAAACCATAAACTTTAATACCGCAGTTTATTGGCGCACCAACCAAGATACCACCTATGTGCCCACCCTGCAAAAAGTGGCTGTAAATAGCGATACAACAGTGGTAGAAACTTACAATAGTAGCCCACAAATCTCCTCTAAAAATGCAATAAACGGGAATAAAAATTACCAAATAATAGATTTTACTTTGCCCGATAATACAATTTCATGGAGTTTTTATTTTGCAACTGGTAGCCAAGGCAAAGCCGAATACGAAAAAGCAAAAATAAGTTTTGCCAAAAGTGCTGTAAAACTAGTTACTACAATTGCTAATTTAGACCCAATGGCCGCATTGGCATTAACCGGCGTTTCATTTTTTAACAAAGCACAAGGTGATGATAATGTAAAATATTGGTTTTTAAGTGACCAAAAAAATGTATCGCTTTTTGAAAACCAAAAACCATTTACTTGGTATAAAAAAGGAGATGTTATTAACGAAGCATCGCAAATGAAAGCTCCATTAAAAGGCAAAGTTTACCTGGCTTTACTAAACGATAATACCATAGACCCTATAAAACTTACACTAAAAGTGGTAGCCATAGTTGTTAAACAAAAATGGCAAACACAATCAGTTAATAAAATTATTATCAGAAATAAAGGAGAGCCGTATTTGCCAGGGCAACCGCTTTTAAACTACCATCATTAACTCCCTGTATTCTAAGTTGCAACTAGCTTTTAGTTTTTTTCTTCTGATAGATATTTTATTTATTT
>REAS01000170.1 GCA_004294495.1 Sphingobacteriales bacterium | reverse complement strand
CCCCTATATACTACTTAAAAATACAACAAAAAGCGCATATAAAAAAATCATTTTTGATTAAAATATCGTGTACTTTTGCTTAAGTAAACGACATTGATACTCAAATAGCTATTTAATTAAATATTTGTAAATTTGATAAAAATAATATTTGTAATGACGCGAAAAGCAATAATAGAGAGAACTGTTCATGTAATTAATCAACTTCCTCATGAAAAAGCTACCGAAATATCGGATTTTGCTGACTTTGTTATTAAAAGATACGAAGACCAAATTCTGACAGATGGTATTCAAAAACTTGCATCTGTAAGCAAGTCTTTCGGTTTTCTAAAAGACGAGGAAGACCTATATTCATTAACAGATTTGAAAGAACACTACAAATGATTAAAGGAGATATTATTGTTGTTCCTTTTCCTTTTACAAACCTTACTGGCACTAAATTAAGACCTGTGGTTGTTTTAATTGAATCTGAATATGATTTAACAGTTACATTTATCACAACTCAAATTAAATGGAAAGAACCTACTGATCTTGAGCTTTTCCCAACGCTTACTAATGGCATAAAAAAGCCTTCTTTGGTCAGAGTTTCTAAAATTTCTACTATTGATAAATCACTTGCTTTAGGGAAATTAGGAACTCTTAAACCTACTGAAATAGCAGAATTAAACAAAAAATTAAAATCGGTTTTACAGCTTAACTAACAACAGTAATTTACAAGGTGCTTTACCGAAGCAATTTGCTCACTAATTACTGATTTTTGTACGGTGTAGTACCAATCATGGTAATTTTCTGTTACACATTTTAAAGAAAGTTTGGAATATTGGTGGTGGTAATAGCGATTTTGTGGCAGTTGATTTGGAGGTTTTGGCAGTAGTTGATAATTTAAATTACAAATAATTAAAGCGATTTTATAACATAACATTTTCACAAAAATTAGGTAAAAAAGCAATTTTAGATATAAATCAGATTGAAGCAATAGATACACTTTTAGAAAACAGAATGTAATTACAACAACAATCAAACATCTTCGTTTAATTAGTCTCGAGAAAAAGTTTATGGAGTAACCATTTATCCACCAAAAATATTTACGTAATTTAAACCTTTTATAACTGAGGGGGATAGTAGGTTAGTGTCTGGTGTGCCTCCAACCACGGGAGATGGGAAGGGCAAGTTACTTTATCCCTAGGTATAGTATGTACACTTATCAATAAATAGTATTTACAGATAAAAATAGCCATACTAATCTTCAAATCCTAACTTTACCCAATCAACTCCAAAATCTCACCCAAAGCTTGGTCTATCTCAATTAAAATACCGTTTACACCCGCAGCATCGGCAGCTGCAACATCGGTAACTTTATCGCCAAACTTTACCCAATCAACTCCAAAATCTCACCCAAAGGTTGGTCTATGTCAATTAAAATACCGTTTACACCCGCAGCATCGGCAGCCTCAACATCGGTAACTTTATCGCCAATAAAATAACATTTACTAGGTTCTAAATTAAATTTTTCTATCCCACGCAATAACATACCAGGTTTAGGTTTACGGCAATCGCAATCGCCTGTAAATAAAGGGTGGTGCGGACAAAAATAAATATCTGCAATCTCAATTCCTTGGGCTTTATAAACGCTTATTAAATGCGTATGCATCTTACTTAACTCTTTTAAAGTGTACCAACCTTTGGCAATACCGCCTTGGTTTGTAGCCACAATAATTAAATACCCTCTACTTTGTAAAGTTTTTAAGGCTTCAAAATTATGTTCGTGAATGTGAAAGTCTTCAAACTTACAAACATAATCGCCTAATTCTCTATTTATTACGCCGTCTCTGTCTAAAAAAATTGCTTTGTTTTTCATGTATTTTTTTTAGTTATGTTAGGTTTTAATAAGTGTTCCTCACAATATCCAATAATATGATTTAAAATATAATTAATAACAATATTATGTATTTAATTAAAACATTACCTCAAAAAAATAAGTTATTTAGGTATTAATTTGCGTATTTTATATGTACATTACAAAATTGCAATTACACTTTTTTTAATTATTAGGCAAAATATTATTAATAATTAATAATATAACCATAAAGTTAATTAACTGTTACCATTTTTGTAATTTTATTCATAAGTTTATATATTTATGTAAATTATTTGTAGTTTAGTAAGTCAATCACAATCAATATTTTTAATTTAATGAATCAATTAGAAACAGTACAAGAAGGTTTATATAGCTCTAGCTATGAGCATGATGCGTGTGGCACTGGCTTTATAACAAATATTAAAGGTGTAAAATCGCACCAAGCGGTTTTAAATGCGCTTACTATTTTAGAAAATATGGAGCATAGGGGAGCTTGTGGTTGCGATCCACTTTCGGGCGATGGCGCAGGTTTACTTTTACAAATTCCACACGAGTTTTTTTTAGAAGAATGTACTTCTTTAGAAATAAACATTGGCGAACCCGGCGATTACGGTGTGGGCATGATATTTTTCCCTAACGATTCGGCATTAAAAAAAGCATTAAAAAAAACAATTAGCTCTTCTGCTCAAAAGCTGGGTTTAAGTATATTAGGCTACCGTAAAGTACCTGTAAACTCAAGCGCAATTGGCCTAACAGCATTAGAGGTTGAGCCTAGCATTAACCAAATTTTTATTCAAAAACCGGCATCAATTAACAACGATGAAGATTTTGAACGTAAATTATATGTATTAAGACGTTTAATAACCAAAAACGTTAAAGAAAGCTTTAAATCACCTGCCGAACAATGTTACTTTGCATCTTTATCTTGCAAAATAATTGTTTACAAAGGGCAATTAACCACCTACCAAGTTCGCCAATATTATAACGATTTGGCAGACAATCGCGTTGTTTCGGCCTTTGGTATGGTACATTCAAGGTTTTCTACCAACACTTTCCCATCTTGGAAACTGGCACAACCTTTTAGATGTTTATCCCACAATGGTGAAATAAATACCTTAACAGGAAACCTAAACTGGTTTTTTGCAGGTGTAAAATCTTACGCATCTCAATACTTCTCGGGCGAAGAAATGGAAATGTTGATGCCCGTTATTGACGATAACCAATCAGATTCGGCCTGTTTAGATAATATTGTAGAGCTTTTAATGCATTGCGGTCGCTCGTTACCACACGTAATGATGATGTTAGTTCCCGAAGCTTGGGATGGTAACGAATTAATGGATCCTTTGAAAAAAGCATTCTACGAATTTCACGCTACATTAATAGAGCCTTGGGATGGCCCGGCAGCTTTAACCTTTACCGATGGTAAACTTATTGGAGCTTTATTAGATAGAAATGGCTTGCGTCCACTACGTTACGTCATAACTAGCGATGATACAGTTATTGTAGCTTCAGAAGCAGGTGTTTTAACTATCGATGAAAAAACGGTAATTAAAAAAGGTCGTTTACAACCAGGTAAAATGTTTTTAATTGATACAGTTGAAGGTAAAATAATTACCGACGATGAAATTAAGCACCAAATGGCAAGTCGCCAACCCTATGGTCGTTGGTTAGAAAACTATAAAATTAGAATAGAACAATTACCCGAGCCAAGGGTTTCATATACAGGCTTATCTAATGAATCGGTTTACCGTTACCAAAAAGTTTTTGGCTATAGCCGAGAAGATTTAGAAGTTATTGTAAAACCAATGGCGGTTGAAGGTAAAGAGCCTATTGGCTCGATGGGTACCGATGTGCCTTTAGCTGTACTTTCTGATCGTCCGCAACATATATCAAGCTATTTTAAACAATTTTTTGCGCAAGTAACCAACCCACCTATCGACCCAATTAGAGAGCGTTTAGTAATGAGTTTGGCTACATTTATTGGCAACAATGGCAATATTTTAGACGAAGATAAAATGCACTGCCATTGCGTAACTTTAAAACAACCTATTTTAAACGATTACGAATTAGAAAAACTACGCAGTATTGATACAGGTTTGTTTCAATCAAAAACATTACAAACCTATTTTAAAGCCGATGGTTTACCGGGTTCGTTACAAAAGGGAATTGAAAGGTTATGTCGTTACGCCGAGGATGCAGTAAACGATGGTTTCCAAGTTATCATATTGTCGGATAGAGCCATAGACTCAAACCACGCACCAATACCATCATTATTGGCTATATCTGCAGTACATCATCACCTTATAAAACAAGGTTTTAGAGGTTCGGTAGGTTTAGTTGTTGAAGCTGGCGATTTATGGGAAGTACACCATTTTGCTTGTTTGTTAGCTTTTGGCGCAACCGCAATAAACCCTTATTTAGCATTAGCATCAATTGATGCTATGCACAAAGAAGGTAAATTAGAAACAACTCAGGATATAAAAAAACTAACCTATAATTATATAAAAGCAGTATGTGATGGTTTGTTAAAAATATTCTCTAAAATGGGAATATCAACCTTACAATCGTACCACGGCTCGCAAGTATTCGAAATTTTAGGTATTAATAAAGATGTAGTTAAAAGATACTTTACAGGTGGCATTACACGTATAGAAGGTTTGGGTTTAGATGATATTGCCCGTGAAGCTTTAATGAAACACGTAACTGGTTTTGCTGGTGAAGATACTAACCAACATTTGCTAAACGAGGGTGGTATTTACCAATGGAAACGCCGTGGCGAAGCCCATTTATTTAATCCCGAAACCGTACATTTATTGCAACACGCAACCCGTACCAATAGTTACGAAGTTTATAAAAAATATGCAAAAGTAATTAACGAACAAACCGATAAGTTATACACTATCAGAGGTTTACTTTCTTTTGCACATCACCGCGAGGCAATTTCAATTGATGAAGTTGAATCTGCCGAAAGTATTATGACACGCTTTGCAACAGGTGCAATGTCTTTTGGCTCAATCTCACACGAAGCTCACAGTACTTTGGCAATTGCCATGAACCGTATAGGTGCAAAAAGTAATACAGGCGAAGGGGGAGAAGATGAAATGCGTTACGAAACAATGCCTAATGGCGACTCTATGCGTTCGGCAATTAAGCAAATAGCATCGGCTCGTTTTGGAGTTACTATAAACTACCTTACCAATGCCGATGAGTTACAAATAAAAATGGCTCAAGGTGCAAAACCTGGCGAAGGCGGACAATTACCAGGCCATAAAGTAGATGATTGGATTGCAAAAACCCGTCATTCAACCCCAGGTGTAGGCTTAATATCGCCACCACCACACCACGATATTTACTCTATTGAGGATTTAGCACAGCTAATATTTGATTTAAAAAATGCCAACCGTTCGGCCCGTATCAATGTTAAATTGGTATCAAAAGCTGGGGTAGGTACTATTGCGGCAGGTGTTGCAAAAGCCCACGCCGATGTTGTTTTAATAGCCGGTTACGATGGTGGTACAGGTGCATCGCCCATAAGTTCGGTAAAACACGCAGGTTTACCTTGGGAGCTAGGTTTAGCCGAAGCACACCAAACTTTAGTAAAAAATAAATTACGTAGCCGGGTGGTTTTACAGGCCGATGGTCAGTTAAAAACAGGTAAGGATATTGCCATTGCAGCTTTATTAGGTGCCGAAGAATGGGGCGTTGCAACCGCAGCTTTAGTTGCTGGTGGCTGTATTATGATGCGTAAATGCCATTTAAATACTTGCCCAGTTGGCGTTGCTACACAAGATCCTGAGCTACGTAAACTATTTAGCGGCAAACCAGAACATGTGGTAAACCTATTTAAGTTTTTAGCCGAAGAGTTACGCGAAATAATGGCCGAACTTGGCTTTAGCACTATAAATGAAATGGTTGGCCGTGTGCAGTTTCTTAAAAAACGTGACAATATTAAACATTGGAAAGCTAAAAAAGTTGATTTATCGGGCATTTTATACCCAGTATTTAACCCAAAAGGTTTAACACTTTACAACAGCGAAGCCCAAGACCACGGTATGGCCGATATTTTAGATTGGAAACTTTTAGAGCAAGCAAAAGCTGCAATTGAGGATAAAACACCAGTATTTGGTGCATTTGATGTTAAAAATACCGATAGAACAATTGGTACATTATTATCAAACGAAATTGCCAAAAAATATGGTTCGTTGGGTTTGCCCGATAATACCATTAATTATAAATTTTCAGGCTCGGCAGGACAAAGTTTTGGTGCATTTGCATCAAAAGGATTATCGTTTGAGTTAGAAGGCGAAGCAAACGATTATGTGGGTAAAGGCTTATCGGGCGCACAAATAGCCATTTATCCATCAAAAGAAAGCACCTTTAACCCAGCCGATAATATTATTGTAGGTAATGTGGTTTTATACGGTGCTACATCGGGCGAGTTATTTGTTAGAGGTTTAGCAGGCGAACGTTTTGCGGTACGTAACTCGGGCGCAACTGCTGTTGTTGAGGGTGTTGGCGACCACGGTTGCGAGTATATGACAGGTGGCCAAGCCTTAATTATTGGTAAAACAGGTCGTAACTTTGCTGCAGGTATGAGTGGTGGTTTAGCTTGGATTTATGATGTTGATGGCCGTTTTGTAGAAAACTGTAATATGGAAATGGTTGATTTAGACCCATTATCGCCACAAGATGAAGAGCAAATAATCGTTCTTTTAAAGAAACATTATGATTTAACCGCCAGCCAAGCTGCCGAGTATTTAATAAATAACTGGGCAGATGAATCTGTTAAATTTATAAAAGTATTCCCTAAAGAATACAAAAGAGTACTGTTAGAAAAAAAACAATTAGAAAAAATTAGCTAAAAGGAGATATGGGAAAAGTTACAGGTTTTATGGAATTTGGAAGAGAGCTTCCAGAAAAAGTATCTCCGCAAGAGCGTAAAAAAAATTATAAAGAATTTGTTGGGCTTTACAGCGATGAAAAGCTAAACCAACAATCGGCAAGGTGTATGAATTGTGGCATACCCTTTTGCCACAGTGGTTGCCCACTAGGTAATGTTATACCAGAATTTAACGATGCCGTTTACAAAAAAAATTGGGAAGAAGCTTATGAAATACTAAGCTCTACCAATAATTTTCCGGAATTTACAGGTAGAATTTGCCCTGCACCCTGCGAAGCAGCTTGTGTTTTGGGTATTAATAAGCCTGCAATTGCAATCGAAGAAATTGAAAAACATATTATAGAAATTGCATTTGAAAAAGGTTTGGTAAAAGCCAACTCGCCAATTTTAAAAACAGGCAAAAAAATTGCCATTGTTGGTAGTGGTCCAGCTGGTTTAGCTGCCGCCGCACAACTCATAAAAGTTGGCCACGCAGTAACCGTTTTTGAGCGTGACGATAAACCAGGTGGTTTATTACGTTACGGTATTCCGGATTTTAAACTAGAAAAAAACGTAGTAGAACGTCGCATTAAAGTAATGGAAGATAGCGGTATTAATTTTAAATGTAATACCGAAATTGGTAAAGATATTGATGCCAACGATTTGGTTAAAGATTTTGATGCCGTAGTTTTAGCAGGCGGTTCAACTATTCCTCGCGATTTGCCAATTCCCGGAAGGGAATTTAAAGGTGTTTATTTTGCTATGGAGTTTTTAAAACAGCAAAACAAACGAGTTAGCAGTTTACCTGTACAGCAAGAAGATATTTTAGTTGCTGATAAAAACGTGGTTGTTATTGGTGGTGGCGATACCGGATCTGATTGTGTAGGCACATCTAACCGCCAAGGTGCAAAAAGTATTATGCAGTTTGAGCTAATGGTGCAACCACCAAAAGAGCGTAATTTAGCTATGCCTTGGCCACAATACCCTATGGTTTTAAAAACAACCAGCTCACACGAAGAGGGTTGCCAACGCCATTGGGGTGTAAACACTAAAGAATTTATTGGCGATGCTGAGGGGAATTTAAAAGGTTTGTTGCTAGTAGATGTGGAGTGGGAAACCGATTTTTTAGGTCGCCCAACCAAATTTAAAGAAGTAGAAGGCAGCGTACGAGAAATACCTTGCGAACGTGTGTTTTTAGCAATGGGTTTTGTTAACCCACAATACGATGGTATGTTGGCACAATTGGGTGTAAATGTTGATAGTCGTAAAAATGTGGATGCTATTGAAGGCGATTTTAAAACCAATGTAAGTAAAGTTTTTGCAGCTGGCGATATGCGCCGTGGCCAATCGTTAGTAGTTTGGGCAATATCCGAAGGGCGTGAAGCAGCCCGTAAAGTTGACGAATTTTTAATGGGGCACTCGGTTTTAGAAAGTAAAGATGCCGTAGATATGTACGAGAGTACTTACGCTTAAATTTAATTTAATATTAAAAAAAGCCGTTTCAAATGTATTTGAAACGGCTTTTTTGTTTTCTAAATTTATTTATGCCTTTGCTACAAGCTAAGGCGTAAATTGCCATATTTATATTTTACGCCTAAAAAAAAATGACGCTTCAAATTTTGAAGCGTCATTTTTTTAACAATGAATAGTTTTATTTCAATTATTTTGAAATTACTATTTTACTAAATTTAACCTCGTTACCTGATTTTATTTGTAATAAATATAAACCAGTAGTAAGTTTAGATACATCTAATCTTACATTTTTCTCATTCGATTTAGTTTCCGAAACTTTAACACCGTTAATTGAGTAAATTGAAATTATTGATGGGCTATCATCTTTAAAATTAACATTTACAAAATCGGTTGCTGGGTTAGGATAAATAGAAAATTTACTTTCTTTAGTTAACAAAGGAGCAACCTTCGCATCCATAACGGCACCTACGCCTACAATAATATTATTGATAGTTACGGTACCCGAAAGAGATACCACACGTATCGAATATAATTTATCAGACAAACAATTCATGTTTGCACCTGCTGTAAGTGTTGCTACACCATTGGTATTGGTAAGGTTATAAGTACCTACAACATTACCCGCATATTCTACTACTAAGGTGGCTGGTGCTGTGGTACTGTAATCTACCTTTACGTTATATGTACCATTATTGGGTACTCTAAAAAGGTACGACATACAGTAATCTGCATCTGTATTTGCTGTAATGGAGCCAGTACCTGTTGCATTTGGGTGTGGATACCCATTATCTGTACTGGTACCATAACCAGGTTTTGTAAAAGGTGCCATTGCTCCTATGGTAATTGCTAGTGGGGTAGCTGCCACAAACTCTGTTACTGCATCTAATTGAGGCGAGTTTGATGGGTTGTACAAATTTCTAATTGTCCAATCTTCATCTCCTTTACCAGTTCCGTTTAATACTAAAAAACAAGATAATTCGGCATCTACCTGATTTAACACGTTTAGGTGAGCTCGGGTATTTTGTTTACCTCTAACATCCCAAGTACCAGTGTGTAATTGCCTAATGGTTACCTCATCTCCATCGTATATTGGGTGGCTATCGCCCTCGTAATTTACATACGCTAAACCAAATTGTTTTGCCCAAGCTGCATCGGTGTGGGTTAGGTCGTAAAAGCCATCGGGGTCGCCAAAAGCATTATTATAACTTGCGGTTGGATTCCACGATCCGCTGTTCCATATTGTATTAATATTTACTGGCCCATTGGTGTTCCAGTAAAAAGATGAACCAAATCCATATAAATAATAATTAACAGGGTTTGGTGTTGCCCAAGTAGAGCGGGAATCACGTTTGTTATAATATTTATCTAAAAACAACATACATTGTATGGTTCTAGCTACATATCCTTTTTGAGAACATAAAACTGGGCGCACCCTAACCATCATTTCTGATGAGAACACGTTTCTAAATAACATACTTATTTGTGCAGTACGCATTGCTTTGTAACGCATCCCCCATGCCCACTTATCGGTACTTCCATCAAATTTTACAGTCGCATTTCTAGATGCTTGGTCGTAAACCCAACTTGTTTGCGAAAATTGATCGTTCCAAATTTCGTTCGAATATTCAACATATAGTTTTAAATTGCTATTTAACGGTGGATAAACTGGGTTGGCTTGTACACTTGTGTAAGGTGTTACGCCATTGCTGCCAAATTTAAACAGTTGTGCCAGTTTGGTAATATAATCGTCGGTTACTTTATGCGGTATATTTAACCAAACATCTTTTTGAGATTGGTTGGCAAACATAATTAACGATTCGTACGATGCGCCTCTGCCTTCCCAACTGTAGGGTTTACCACCTTTTGGTGGGCTTTGGCGGGCGTATTGCATTAAGGTTCTATCTGCCCATACCGAATCCTGATTCCAATTAGTGGATACCCAACCTAAGCCTCGTATGCACTTAAAAGGGGCTAACTGTGAAATTAAAGCGTCGCAAAACAGGGCACTTTCGCTGTACGATTGTGTGCTGCCGGTTGTAATGGGGCGCATTAGTTTTACATTAGTTACACCTGTATTGGTTGCACCAGCTGCGGTACGTTTGGTATTTGTAAATGATAGATATAATTGTGTATTTCCTACACTAACCGTAATATCGGCTGTGGTGGTATTAGTTGTTGCATTATAGGCTGTGTTACTAATTACTGCATCGTTAGTACTTAATGTAGCCTGGCCAGTAAATGATAATCGGTACTTTCCTTCGGGTTTTGGTATGTTTTGGTAAACCAAACAAACAGCATCGGTTGTTGGCCAAAAATTGGCATCCTTTGGTGCATCATCTGAAGCTGTACTTGATATTTTATCCCAAGAAATGCTAGAACGAATAGCATCGGCAAAAGTAATATCTGTATTAAAATTCATTGCGGGGTTACCCAAATTCATACCAATATCAGTTCTACGTGTACTTACAGGTGCAGTGCTTACTGTAATGGCGCTCGTTGCCGTAAAAGTACTTGCAGTTGCTGTTATAGTTGCACTTCCTGCTGCTATACCAGTAACTAAACCGGCAGCATTAACTGATGCTATTGTGTTATTGCTTGTTGTATAAGTTACAGTTTTGTTAGTTGCGTTGCTGGGTAGTACGCTTGCTGTAACACTAGTTGTAGCACCTACAAAAATACTGGCAGTTGTTGGGGTAATAGTTACACCAGTAACTGCAATTACAGGTGCAGTTGTAACTGTTATTGCACTAGTTGCAGTTTTTGCACCATCAACCGTGGTTACGGTAATGTTTGCCAAACCTGCAGTAACACCTGTAACTACACCTGTGGCAGATACGGTTGCAATAGCAGTATTGCTTGAAGCGTAAGTTACATTTTTGTTTGTTGCATTTGCTGGGGCAATAGTTGCTGTTAATGCAGTTGTTGCA
>REAS01000169.1 GCA_004294495.1 Sphingobacteriales bacterium | reverse complement strand
TATTTTTCTACCGAAAAAACAAATGAAAATATAGTGAAATTTAGTCGAAATTTGACATTTGTTTAGGCGTTTGGGACGCAATTATACAAGTTGGGTTAAGCATTTAGTTAGCTATATAATTTAGACTTATTATTGTAAATCCCTAAAATTATGCAATCAAATTCGTGTATTAGTGGCTATTATTGTCACGTTAACAAAAACTCCTTATTGCTTCGCCTTTATTCATTTGCCACCAATTCATGAATATTCATGGCGATAAATTCCGAAATGTATATCTCTGATATAGTTTACCCCTTATAACCTGAGTTCGATTATTAAAATATAGTATAATTTGCTGTAAGTCAATGTTATTTACGCTTTTAAAGCGTTAACTACGGTAGCGAACTTCCTGTGCGGCAGGCAGGCAGGCATTCTTTTTTGCGCCGAATCTCCACTTCGGGTGTCGGGGGATAGAAAATAAAAAAGATACAGTCCTTCCTTTGTCAGGATAAATTCCCGGCCTTTTACCTTGCCTACCGGCAGGCAAGAAACGCCCAAATCATAATCAAAACTATAATAAACAATGGTTTATAAATCTAAATCAGGTTTTTAATATTGAACTCTCAAAAAAAACAAATCAAAATAGATAATTATTAAAAAATACCAACCCACACCACACAAAATTTTTAGCTTATTACCATCATTATAAAAAATAAATGCAAATTTGCAAAAAACAGTTTCAGTATGTAAAAGACACCTTACAAACTAGTGTTTTTTAAATCCCTAAATTTTAAATGAACAATACGTTAAATAAACCACAGGCAAATCCATTACAAGTTTCTATACAAGGTTACGAAGGTTGTTTCCACCAAGAAGCTGCCCGCAGTTTTTATGGCGAAGATGTAGGTGTGATATGCTGCGCTAATTTTAGAGATGTTGTACAAATTGCTGCCGATAAAAGTAGGAGTAATGGCGGTATTATGGCTATCGAAAACTCCATTGCCGGCAGTATTTTACCTAATTACAATCTTTTACAAAAAAGCGATTTAAAAATTGTTGGCGAAGTATATTTACAAATTAAGCAAAACTTGTTGGTAAACCCTGGCGTAACCCTTGCCGATATTAAAGAAGTACACAGCCACCCAATGGCTATACAACAATGCTTTGGTTTTTTAGACCAATACAACTGGAAACTGGTAGAAACCGAGGATACTGCCTTAAGTGCTAAACATATACGTCAGCACCACAGCAAACATATTGCTGCTATTGCAAGTGAGTTGGCAGGGCAAATTTACAATCTTCATAATATTGCCCCTGCAATACATACTTTAAAAAATAATTATACCCGTTTTTTGGTACTACAAACCGAAGATGAGGTAAAAGAAATAAATGAAGCTAACAAGGCATCAATAACGTTTAACACCAATCATTCAAAGGGAAGTTTGGCAAAAGTGCTAACGGCAATTGCTAACGGAGGTATAAATTTAAGCAAGCTACAAAGTATGCCCATACAAGGCAGCGATTTTAAATATTTGTTTTATGCCGATTTAGAGTTTGATAGCAAAGAACAATTAGAAGAAATTTTGGTAAAAATAACTTCCTTAACCGAAGCCTTACAACTATTAGGCATTTATAAAAACGGAAAAATAAATTAACCTAATTAGCCGCTTCATATTTTTTAAAGATGAATTCACAGAAATAAATCTGGAACAAACGTAAATTACAAATTTAAAATAATTGCACTTTAGTGTAACTTATTATACATTTGTATGTGGCTCATAATTCAAAAATAAGATCAACAATATTTTACAAAAATCATTTTCGAGAATTCTTTATTAAACAGCGCCAAAAGGTTAAAGATAAAATAATTTGGACTTTGGATTTAATTGAGGAAGTACAAAGAATTCCAGAAATTTATTTAAAACATATTGAAAATACTGACGGTCTATATGAAATCCGTGTACAACAAGGGAGCGACATTTTTAGAATATTTTGTTTCTTCGATGATGGGCAACTTGTAGTTTTAGCAAATGGATTTCAAAAGAAAACTCAAAAAACACCTCAAAAAGAAATTGACAAAGCACTTAAAATTAAGGCAGAATATGAAAGCGAAAAATAAAAACACGATGACACTTGCCGAGTTTAAAGACGAACAATATGGCAAGCGTGGGACATTAAAACGAGAAGAACTGGAAGCTGGTTTTGAACAGTTTAAGCTTGGAGCAATGATTCACGAAGCTCGTTTAGAAAAAGGTTTAACTCAAGCACAACTAGCAGAAAAGTGTGGGACAACAAAATCTTACATCTCGCGAATAGAAAACAATATAAAAGAAGTTAGAATTTCTACATTACAAAAAATTGTTGAACTAGGTTTTGGTGGTCAACTTCAACTCTCAATTAAACTTTAAAAAATAAAACTTAGAAAATATAACACAACATAATGTTGCCTAAATCTGGCAATTACATATAAAGATGCAAACCGCAAACCGATTAAATAACATTGGCGAATATTACTTCTCGCAAAAACTAAGGGAAATAGATACGCTAAATAAAGAAGGCAAAAACATTATTAGTTTAGGCATTGGCAGCCCCGATTTGCCACCGCACCCATCCGTAATTGAAACACTAAAAGAAGAGAGTGCAAAACCAAGCACACACGCTTACCAATCGTACAAAGGCAGCCCAATTTTACGGAATGCAATTGCTAATTGGTATGCAAAATGGTACCAAGTTACCTTAAATCCCGATACACAAATTCTCCCTTTATTAGGTAGTAAGGAGGGTATTATGCACATTTGCATGACTTATTTTGAGCATGGCATCGGCGTTTTAATACCCAACCCTGGTTACCCAACTTATGCCAGTGCCGTTAAGCTTAGTGGTGCAACGCCATTAACTTATAATTTACAGGAAAGCAATAATTACGAACCCGATTTTGAGCAAATATCTCAAACCATTGCCGCGTTTGCTAGCGAAAACAATGGCGCTAAAGTAAAAGGTATGTTTGTAAATTATCCGCACATGCCCACAGGGCAAGGGGCAAGCCTAGCGCTATTTGATAAACTGGTGGCGTTTGCTAAACAGCATCAAATTTTGTTAATTCACGATAACCCATACAGCTTTATTTTAAACGATAAACCTATGAGTTTGTTAAGTGCAAATGGTGCATTTGATGTTGCCATAGAACTAAACTCGCTAAGCAAAAGCCACAATATGGCAGGTTGGCGAATAGGTATGCTTTGCGGTGCTGAAGAACGTATCGACGAAGTTTTACGCTTTAAAAGCAATATGGATAGTGGCATGTTTTTACCTGCACAATTGGCCGCCGCAAAAGCATTGGAGTTAGATAGTACTTGGCATACTTACTTAAATGAAATTTATGCCCAAAGACGAAATAAAGTTTATGAGCTTTTAACTCTCTTGAACTGCAAGTTTAGCACACAACAAGTAGGCCTTTTTGTTTGGGCAGCAATACCGGCAATTTACACAAGCGGCTACCAATTAAGCGATGAAGTGTTGTACAGTAGCAACGTATTTATAACACCGGGCGGTATTTTTGGCAACGCTGGCGATAATTATATACGGGTAAGTTTATGTAATACGGTAGAAAAAATAGAAGAAGCTTTAAATCGTGTAAAACAAAACCAACATGTTTAATAACGTAACCATAGTAGGTGTAGGTTTAATAAGTGGCTCGTTTGCATTGGCACTCAAGCAAAATGGCTTGGCAAAAAACATAATTGGCGTTAGTCGTACCCAAACAAGCCTACAAACCGCTTTGCAACTAGGAATTATTGACGAAGCATTACCTTTAGAAGAAGCTGTAAAAAAAAGCAATCTAATTTACGTTGCCATTCCGGTTGATGCTACCTTAACCATTATGCAACAAATAATGGATATGTTAAGTCCTAACCAAATTGTTGTTGATGCAGGCTCGACCAAATACGCCTTGTGTAACTTGTTGCAAAAACACCCCAATCGCAAACAGTTTGTTGCCACGCACCCTATGTGGGGTACCGAATATAGTGGCCCAATGGCTGCCATAAAAAATGCCTTTGTGGGCAGTACTTGTGTAATTTGCGAAAAAAATGAAAGTGATACCAACACATTACAAACCATAGAAAACGTTTACAAAACCTTAGGCATGCACTTGGTTTATATGGATGCCCAAAGCCACGATACACACGCGGCTTACGTAAGCCACATATCGCACATAACTTCTTTTGCATTGGCCAACACGGTTTTAGAAAAAGAAAAACAAGAAAATGCCATTTTCGAACTTGCCGCCGGTGGTTTTGCCAGTACCGTTCGTTTAGCCAAAAGTAGTCCTGCCATGTGGACGCCCATTTTCCTTCAAAACAAACAGAATATTTTAGAAGTTTTAAACGAACATATATCCCAACTACAAAAATTTAAAACCGCTTTAGAAAACAACGATGCCCAACAACTGCAAACCCTAATGCAACACGCAAACACCATAGGTCGTATTTTAAAGTAGCATTAATCAAATACATTAATTAATTTTTTTTGAAGCACCAAAATTTGGAAGCCATTTAACTCAATTGGTTCCAGCTTTCCGCTAAACTCCGCAACGCCTCCAAAAAGGCGTTTTGCGGGGTACCGCTACAATCTGGGCTAAAATTACGGGGTTGGTGAAAACAAAACTATACGTATAAACCACTTGCCCTAAGCCCGTTGCCCGTAGCCCTTTAGTCTAAGCCCTGGGCTCCAAGCCCGTTGCCCGTTGCCCGAAGCCCGCTGCCATTTTTCCTTAAATAAATCAGTAAATACAACAAAGCCAAAACATTAACTATTGCAGATCCATAAAAAATATACTTCACTCTAAAAATAACATCTTGGTAAAACCAACCGGCTAACAAAGCACCTAAACCAATACCAACCTCTAAACCAATGTACATGGTAGCAACAGATCTCCCCCGTTTATCGGCATCGCTTAAATCAATTGTCCAAGCCGATATGGCAGGCGAAAACATACCTGTAGCAGCGCCATAAAGCACCGCACCTACCATTAACATAAAACCAGTTTGTGCAAAGCCAATACATATAAAAGAAATAGTCAATAACACCAACGAGACTTTTAAAACTGGCGTTCGGCCATATTTATCGGATACTCTACCCGCAAGAAATCTAATTAATAGCGAGGCAATAGTAAAAACCATAAAAAATATCCCTTTGTTTTTTAAGCCTAAATGCCCTCCCCAATCGGGTACTAAGGTTACCAAGGCACCAAAACTCATGTAGCTTAAAATAGAGACCCACAACACAGGTAAAACCTGTTTATTTATAAGCTCGGATTTAGCTATTTTTAAAAACTCAAACTTAAAAGTTTGCTTACTTGCCAAACTTTCTTTCATTTTAAAAAGAATTAAAATAGAAAGAAGTGCAAAAACAGATGAGCAATAAAACAATACATTTATGCTGTAATATTGTGTAATGGTGCTACCGATTGCTGGCCCAATTGCCATACCTGTGCTAAAACACAAGCCGTGTATGCCCATTGCTTCGCCCCAACGGTTTTGCGGCACCAAATCTGCTACATAAGCCGATGTTGCCGTAGGTTTAAAACCGGTAGAAAAACCATGCATTAAACGCAAAAACAAAAACCCCGAAACCGAAGTAAGTACAGGATATAAAAAGCCACAAAAAAAACAAACCAACGAACCTATAGCCATAACCGGCACACGACCAATTTTATCGGTTAGTATACCACTAAAAGGTCTAGAAATACCCGCTGTTAAAGTAAATAAAGCAATTATTAAACCCTTATACTCGCCACCACCCAAACTGCTTAAATACGATGGCAATTCGGGAATTAGCATATTAAAACTTGCCGAAAACAAAAACGAGCTTAAACAAACCAATACAAATTGGGTGTTGTAAATTGAATTTTTAAATGCGTTTTTGATAATAATGTATTTTATGGCAGGCTTTGCTTTTAAAAGCAAAAGTATAAAGATGTTTTAATGTTAAATACTTTAAAAATTACAATTTATACTAAAGTCAGTTTAAATTAAAGGTTCTTTGTCATTTTATGTAATTATATTTTTAACTAAATAAAATGAAAAAATTAATAGGCATTTTTTTTAATAACTTTTTTCTTGATAAAAAAGTTACAAAAAATCAAGACTTGCAGTTATTTGTCGGGTATGCACAATAAATTTTTAACGGCGCAATTCAAGGCGTGGCAACTAAGTTGGTGCTATAACAATGTTTGTGCAACACGCTGCGACTTGCTTTGGTAGTGCTTTATGTTATTTTGTACAAAAAATTTATTGGCCTCCCACTCCAAACAACAGCTAGGCCGTCCCCATGCTCACACCTGTATAATGGAAATTTAATTTAATTCTATTTCACAGTTATTGGGGAGAAACCAAATTAAGTATTATTAATCTATTCCTCGCCGTCTTTACTCTCGCCTTTAAATAGCTTTTCTTTGTCAACAACCTCAACCAAAGTGCCGTTTTTCAAAGTTTTTGAAACAGCCGAATAAGGCGCACTAATTACTTTCTGCCCAGTTTTTAAGCCCGATAGTATGGTAATATTTTCATCGTTTTGTATCCCTGTTTTAACTTCTACTTGTTTTACCTTGGTACCATCAAGCACAAAAACATATTCTTTAACTTTGGTCTTACTTTTATTTTTATCGTCGCTTTTATTGCTGTTATTGGGTTTGTTTTCCCCTTTTTCCTCTTTCATTTCTTCGCGAGTGGTAACCGATTGTATGGGAATAACTAAACCGCGGGCTCGTTGAGTTTGTATATCAACCGTTGCCGAAAGGCCGGGTTTAAAAGGTGCAGTTTTTTTATTATTAAGGTTTTGGTACGATTGGGGCAGTATTCTAACCTTTACCGCAAAATTGGTTACTTGGTCGGCGGTGGTACCTACAACCGTTGCCGAGTTTGCAATTTCGGTTACCACACCTTTAAATTTTTTATCAATAAAAGCATCCACTTCAATTAAAGCAGTATCGTTTAGGTGCAAACGGTTAATATCGTTTTCGTTTACCTCAACATTTACTTCCATAGTGCTAAGGTCGGCAATGCGCATAATTTCGGTACCTGTCATTTGTATAGTTCCTACCACACGTTCGCCTTTTTCTACCGAAAGTTTAGATACCACACCATCAACCGGAGCGTAAATATTGGTACGGGCTAAATTATCGCTAGCTTCTTTTACAACCGCCGCCGATTGCTCTAAACCAAATTTAGAACCTACTAAACCTTGCTTTGCCTGCTCTAGGTTGGCTTTTGCTACCGTAAACTCGGCCTTAGCTGCATCAAATTCGGCTGCCGAAAGTACTTTTTCGTTGTACAAAGTTTGGTTACGCTTAAACCTGGCTTCAATATTTTTAAAATTAGCTTCGGCTTGTAATATTTGCTGTTTTGCACTTGCCACACTACTTTTTTGGGCGTTGTACGATGCTACGGTACGCTCGTACCCTGATACCAAAATATCGGGCTTAATTTTGCAAAGCAATTGGCCCTTTTTTACCACATCACCTTCGGCAACATTTAACTCTACAATTTCGCCAGAAACTTCTGGACTTAATTTCACCTCTACTTCTGGCTGTATTTTACCACTAGCCGATACCGTTTCAACAATATCTAAAGTTTGCACTTTGGTAATAGCTACTTCCACCGCTTTTGCTTTACCAATCCAGCCCATTTTGTTGCCAACTACCGCCAGTATAATTAATACAACTAAACCAATTAATACATATTTTAATGTCTTGTTCATTTTGTGTTTTTATTTTATGTTGAGGATAATTTTTAAAGTGTTAATGGGTTGCCTAAGTAAAAATCTATTATTTTACTTCTAAAAAGTAAGTCGTATTTAGCTTGTATCACATCAAATTGTGCTTTATTAAAATTGGTTTGGGCTAAATTAAGTTCAATAGAGTTTACCAAACCCACATCGTAACGCTTTTTATTTACATTAAATACCTCGGTTGATGATGCTAACGCACTTTGTGTTGCTACGTAGCGTGTTTGTGCAGCTCTTAAATTTAAAACGGCTTGGTTAACAATTTTGTTTAAGTTGTTTTTGGCTAATTGTTCGTTATTTGTTGCATTAGCCAACCTAATTTTGGCAATATTGTAGGTTGCCCTATTACGGTAATTATTAAAAATAGGTATTGATAAATTAAAACCTACCGATTGTCCAAAATTTCGATTAGTAATTTGCTCTTTAAAGGAAACGGGGCTGTTGCTGGTATAACCCGTATTTATACCACCACCAAAAGATAGGGAAGGATATAACCGCCCTTTTGCAACTTTAACCCCAAATTTTTGTGCTTCGGTATTATATTGTGCCACTTTAATTTCGGGAAAAATTGTAACCGCTTTATTAAAAATCTCTCTGCTTTTATATTCGGCTTCAATAGGTAAATCAACAATAGTTGGAGCCTCAACTTCAATGGGTGTTTCGGTATCCATTTCCATTAATTGTTTTAAATCTAATAAAGCTAACGCATAGGCGTTTTGTGCATTGGTAACATTTAATTGGTTAGTAGCCAATTGCGCTTTGGCTTGTGCTAAATCGGCGAGGGTATTGTTGCCTACTTTAAAGCGTTTATTGGCAATATCCAACTGATTATTTGACAAATCAACTTGTTGTTGGCTGGCTAAAATTAAATCCTTATTGGTTAAAATTTGCAGGTACGTGTTTACTACGTTTAATGATAAATCATTTTTGATTTTTTCAATGCTACTTTTATCCGCCTCCAGCAAGTTTTTATTTTGTTTAATTTGATTGATAATGCTAAATCCTTGAAAAAGAGGAATGCTAGACGATAACCTACCATTAGCTTGGTCTAAAGTACCATTTAATAACTGGCCCGATTGCTGATCGAAAAACAAACCGTATTGCCTATTTGTAGATGCCGAACCATCTAAACTCGGTAAAACCTCGAACCTAGATTGTTTATAATTTTCGCTAGAAATGGCTGCCGAAAAAGCCGCTTGTTTAATTTGTAAATTATTAGCCAATGCTAAATTAACGGCTTGGCGTAGGTTTATTTTTTGAGTTTCTTGCGCAAAAACGGTAGTAATTCCAAACAGGCATCCCACCAGTAAAAAATATTTTTTTAACAATAATGCTTTACAATTAAAATCAAAAATTAGGTTATTAAACATAAGTATTAGTAAGCTTGTATATTTACGGCATTAAAATTAAACTATGTATTTTGTTAAAACACCTTGGTGGTTAAAAAAACTGTATCCGCAACTAATTTGGAACAAAGACCGTAACACCAAAACTATTTTTTTAACGTTTGACGACGGCCCTATACCCATTGTTACACCAGCTGTATTAAAAATTTTAAAAACCTACAATGCTAAAGCTACGTTTTTTTGCATTGGTGATAACATTATTAAACACCCCGATATTTTTTTACAGCTTAAAGCCGATGACCACACCATTGGCAACCATACCCAGAATCATTTAAAAGGTTGGGCTACAGCCGATAATATGTATATTGATAATTTTAATAAATGCCAAATTTTAACACAAACCAACTTATTTAGACCACCTTACGGGAGGATAAAAAGAAGCCAGATTATTGAAATTCAAAATTCAAAATTCAAAAATCAAAATCTTGCAACGAAAGAAAATGAAATTCAAAAATCAAAAAACAAAAATCAAACCCCAACCAACATATTACACCAAACCGAAACATTAAATATTCCTGTTAATCAATCAAAAATCAAAAATCAAAAATCCCAAATTATAATGTGGGATGTTTTAAGTGGCGATTTTGATACTACACTTAAACCCGAGAAATGTTTGAAAAATGTTTTAAAACACACCGAAAACGGCAGTATTGTTGTTTTTCACGATAGTTTAAAAGCTTGGGATAGGCTCCATTATGTATTACCTAAAGCGTTAGAATATTGGCATGAAAAGGGTTTTAAATTTGGGTTGTTATAGTACGATTAGTCGTAAGTTAAATTAGTCGTAAGTCATTTATAGGGTGTAGATAGTCTTTTTTTTAGTCGTAAGTTAAATTAGTCGTAAGTTATTTGTTTTTGTGTAGATAGTCGTTTTTTAGTCGTAAGTCTTTTTTTTAGTCGTAAGTCATTTGTAGGGTGTAGATAGTCGTTTTTTAGTCGTAAGTCATTTGTAGGGTGTAGATAGTCTTTTTTAAGTCGTAAGTCATTTGTAGGATGTAGATAGTCTTTTTTAGTCGTAAATCATTTGTTTTTGTGTAGATAGTATTGTTAAAGTCGTAAGTCAATTGAGGAGTGTTAGTCTCGTCCTTATTATAAGGTAATACAAACAAGTGTATAATTTATACAAAATCGAAATTAGTGTAGGATTAAAAGAGGCTATTTTAACTGAATATTAATTAAAGTAGATTACATATAGGGCCTTGTAAATCCAGCATTAGTTTTGGCTAAAATAAGTCAACTTTTCTCAAAAATAATTTTCGTACTTGCATACATAATAACCAATTATAGCAAGCCCCTTACTTGTATTTTCTAACCAATTAATTACAGTAAAATGAAAAAAAACTTATTGCTTTTAATGTTTCTTGTGGTTTGTGTTATACACAGTTTTGCCACAACTTATTATGTTGCTACAAACGGCAACAATTCAAACAATGGCACCTCGTTGTCAACTCCATTTTTAACTATTCAAAAAGCGGCCTCAATTGCTGTTGCAGGCGATGTTATTAATGTTCGGGCGGGTACTTACCGCGAAACCGTAATACCCGCCGGCTCGGGTACTGCAGGTAACCCAATTACTTACCAACCTTATAACAACGAAACCGTAATTATTTCGGGAGCCGATGTTATTGGAGGTTGGAGTGTGCATAGTGGCAACATTTACAAAGCCGCAATGCCAAGCACATTTTTAGATAGGTCTCACAACCAAGACGATCAAATTTTTATTGACGGTAAAATGATGTTTTGCGCCAAATGGCCAAATCAAACCGTATTAGACCCTACATATCCTACAAAATCAACTATGACAGCTTATGTTAGTAAAACCAGATCGGGCAATATTACTACAGGTGTTTTTGATGATGGTAACCTAGCAGGCAGGGCAACCGCTTTTAAAAAAAAGTGCTATATTAGCGTAAATAAAAAATCATTTTTTTGATGGACAAATTGTGTCCAATAAAAAAAAATGACACCAT
>REAS01000168.1 GCA_004294495.1 Sphingobacteriales bacterium | reverse complement strand
AGATTAAACAGAAAAAACCCTCGAAATCACAAACCTAAAAAATTGTACAATATGGTGTATAAAAGAATATAGATATTGCTTAAGTAAACGACATTGAAAAATCTATCCACAGTTTTTGGCGAAAAGCCAATATTTTTTATTAAAATGGTAGTTTTTTAATTAACTGGGGTTAAATGTAAGTATCCTAAATTTAAATTTTATGCACAAGCCCAACCCTCCGCCAAACGCAATACCCTTTAATTTTAGCCCAGATAGCAGCGGTACCCCGCAAACTACCTTTTGGGGTAGTTGCGGCGTTTAGCGGATAGCTGGAACAAACTGTGTTAAGAGGCTACACATTTTTGGTGCTGCAAAAAAAAAGTTAAAGCAATAAAACCATTGCTAAAAAAAACACGTTAATAAGCTAAAGCAACAAAATAATTCTTATTTAGTACATAACGCAATTATGTTATATTTGCAATTGTAATTTTAAAAAATGACTAGCAACGTTTTACTGTTTTTAAATTTAGGTACCGAGGAAGTAATTTTAATAGTTTTTGTGGCTTTACTTTTATTTGGCGGCAAAAAGTTGCCCGAGTTAGCTAAAGGTTTAGGCAAAGGTATTAGGGAGTTTAAAGATGCATCGGACAGTGTAAAACGTGAGATACATAAAAATATTAACCAACTTACTGCCGAGGAAGAATTAGAACGCGAAGAATTGCTTTTAGAAGCAGAAAAAAACAGATTAAGAGATTACAACCCATCTAATATTAAAATGGATGAGGTAATTAACAGCGAAGAAAATACTAATAAAACAATTTAAAACAATAGAAAATATGGGTTTAGGTGCTCCAGAAATTATTTTAATTATAGTAGCAATATTGCTTTTGTTTGGCGGAAAGAAAATTCCGGAACTTATGCGTGGCTTAGGCAAAGGTGTTAAGGAGTTTAAAGATGCCAGTAACACGCCTGTTAACGAGGATAAAAAAGACGAAAAAGCGATTTAAAAGCTTTTTTTTACTAAATAAAATCTTTTTTTGTAACCTTAAATTTAAAATTGATATTTTAACGCAATTTTAAATTTAAGGTTTTTATATTTAATAATGATTGCCAACAAAGTTTTTACATACACCAAGCTGACTGATATTCAGCAAGATTTAAAAAATAACCAACTCGTTTTGTCGGATTTGGTAAATTTTTATTTGGATAGAATAAAAGATAACCTCCATTTAAATGCTTTCTTAGAAGTTTTTGAAGAGGAAATTTTAGAAAAAGCGCTTTTAATTGAGCAGAAAATTAAAAATGGTACCGCTGGTAAATTGGCAGGTATGGTTTTGGGTATAAAAGATAATATTTCTTATAAAGGTCACAAACTATCGGCATCGTCGAAAATATTAGATGGTTATGTTTCTATTTATGATGCTACTGTAATAACCAAAGTATTGGCCGAGGATGCGCTTATTATTGGCCGTTTAAATTGCGATGAGTTTGCAATGGGTGCCTCAAACGAGACTTCTTATTTTGGACCCGTAAAAAACTTTGCCGATATTAGAAAGGTATCGGGCGGTTCGTCTGGTGGTTGTGCAGTTGCTGTACAAGCCAATTTATGTTTAGCCACTTTAGGGTCCGATACTGGTGGCTCTATTCGTCAACCTTCGGCTTTTTGTGGTGTTGTAGGCTTAAAGCCAACGTATGCCAGAGTATCTAGATACGGTATTGTTGCTTATGCTTCATCGTTCGATCAAGTTGGTCCTATAGCGCAATCCGTTGAGGATGCAGCCCTTATATTAGAGGTAATTGCTGGGAAAGATGATGGAGACAGTACAGTTTCGCACCTTGCGGTTGATGAATATAGCAAGCTGTTAAACATTGAAGGTAAAAAAAGAATTGCTTACATTGAAGAAACCTTACACTCCGAAGGATTAAATCCTCAAATTAAAGACAATGTATTAACACAGATAGAAAAACTAAGAGCCGATGGACATACAGTAGAGCCTGTTTCGTTTGAGTATTTAGATTTTGTGGTGCCTACTTATTATATACTTACTACGGCCGAAGCTTCATCAAACCTTGCCAGATACGATGGGGTGCATTATGGTTACAGAAGCCCATTGGCTACCGATTTAACCAGTACTTACAAAAAGTCTCGTTCCGAGGGTTTTGGCAACGAAGTAAAACGCCGTATAATGCTGGGTACTTTTGTGTTAAGTGCCAGTTATTACGATGCATATTATGCCAAAGCGCAAAAAGCCCGCCGTTTAATTAAAGATAAAACCGAAGCTATTTTAAAAGATTACGATTTTATAATTACCCCAACAACTCCCAATACTGCATTTAATATTGGCGAAGAAACAACCGACCCTTTAGAAATGTACTTGGCCGATATTTTTACCGTACAAGCATCTTTAGCAGGTTTGCCGGCAATATCTTTACCATCGGGTACTGATAGTGCGGGTTTACCAATTGGTATTCAAATTATTGGACAGAAATTTAACGAAGCGCATTTGCTGGCTTTTTCTAAATACTTTGTTTCACTAAATAAGATTTAGGTATTTGGGATTTTTAAAATAGAAATTATGCAAAAACTAAGTTTTTATTTTATAATTATAATTGGTTTAGTTTATGCAAATTTAAAAGTTAAAGCTCAGGATATTGTAGATTCGGTAAATATAAAACCAGATGTTTTAAACTTTGCAACTCAACAAAAAATTGCTTGGCAATTAGATAGTACAATTTATACCCAAAGGTTAGATTCGTTAAATAGTCCTCTTAACTTGGTGTACAACACGCAAGTACAGAAATATATTAAAGTGTACACAGGCAATAGAAAAAACGAGATTAGTGTTATGCTAGAAAAAAGCAAGTACTACTTTCCCATATTCGAAAAAGCTTTAAAAGCTTATAACGTTCCCGAAGTTTTTAAATTTTTGCCTGTTATAGAATCTGAAATGGATGCTCTAGCCATATCAAAATCGGGAGCAACAGGTTTATGGCAGTTTATGTATGGCACAGCAAAAAATTATCGCCTAACTATTAACGATTATGTTGACGAACGTAAAGACCCAATACAAGCAAGTTACGCCGCCGCAAAATATTTACGGGAAGCTTACAACGAATTAGGAGATTGGTTTTTAGCTCTTGCCGCCTATAATTCGGGTAGTGGCGCTGTTAAAAGAGCGATTATAAAAGCTGGCGGAGAAAAAAATATATGGCAGTTGGAAACTTATTTATCAAGCCAAACTCAAAAATATATTCCCGCTTTTATTGCAGCTACTTATGTTATGAGTTATCCTAGTTGCCACCAAATTGTTGCATCTAATTTAGGGGTTACTACCATGGTAGATTCTGTTTATGTGAGTTGTCATTTAAATTTAAATAAGTTATCTGTAAGTTTAAATTTGCCTTTGCATCAATTAAAACACTTAAACCCTAGTTATATAAAAGGGATTGTAAATGGCAGTTTACAAAACCCTAAAAGGCTGGTATTACCGCAAATAAATAAACTAATGTACGCAAATTTGTACAATCAGCTATATCCTACAACCACAGATTCCGAACAAAGACCTAACACCGCGGTTGATTCATCTAAACAGGGTTATAATTTGTTAGCAAAAAATGAAATTAAAATTAAAGACGATCAAAGTTTACAAAGCAGTAGGGGAGTAGACTTACAATCCTCAATATATAACAATTCAAATATCAACACTAGAAAACCCAATGCAATAAACCAACAAAATAAAGTAATTAATGAAAATGTGGGAAGTTTACAGTTCTTAATTTACACCAATTACACTGTAAAAATTGGCGATACACTTTTAGCAATTGCCCAACAATTTAAAGGCCTTACGGTTGATAAAATAAAAGAAATTAATCAATTAGACGGTTCTTTGCTTAGTGTCGGCTGTATTTTAAAATTGTTTGAGATGAACTATTGATTTTTGGTAACTATTTTTTTAAGTTAAGTTTTACAGGTTTTCGAAGCTGTTTCTTACGATATTAAGATACTGCCTTCAACTGCCATTTTTATAGATTTAATTTTTTTTTAAAATATTTTATTAATTAGTGTATCGGTTTTAACTTTTATAAATTGACCTAAAGGGTAAATGACCCAAATAAACTTTATTTTTTTTTTAATTTTATAGATATTTTAAACCCGTGAACCATAATAAAAAAATATATTTTGCATCAGATTTTCATCTTGGTGCACCATCTTACGATTTAAGTAGAGAGCGAGAACGAAGAATTATAGCTTGGCTAGATTTTATAAAACACGATGCGCAGGAAATATTTTTAATGGGAGATGTGTTTGATTTTTGGTTTGAGTACGCTACCGTAGTACCTAAGGGATATATCAGGTTTTTGGGCAAACTAGCCGAACTTAATGATGCGGGAATTAAGCTCTATTTCTTTAAAGGAAACCACGACATGTGGGTTTTTAACTATTTTAAAAAAGAATTTAACCTTAATATTGTATCAGACGAATTAGAAATTGAACGTAACGGTAAAAAGTTTTTTTTACACCATGGTGATGGGATTGGTAAAGGTGATAAGGGTTATAAATTATTGAAAAAAGTTTTTAGAAGTAAATTTTGCCAGTTTATTTTTGCTTGGGCTCACCCAAATTTGGGTGTGGGTTTAGCTAATTATTGGAGTAGTAAAAGTAAATTAGCTAAACGAAACGAACGAAAATTTGAAGCTGAAGAGTTAGATTGGGTTACTAGTTTGCAAGAAACATTAAATAATCAAGGCAAACATTTCGATTATTTAATTATGGGTCACAGGCATTACCCAATTGATGTTAGCATTGGTGAAAATGTACATTATGTAAACTTGGGCGAGTGGGTAAACTTTAATTCGTATGCTGTTTTTGATGGCCAACAACTTAAATTAGCGTATTGGCAAGCGTAGTTTTTAAATTTTTATAAAAATATTTTTTTTGCTCATAAGCCAAAGTATCGCATACCAAATTACTACAAATGTTAAAGCACCAGCCAACGAAGCCATGTATGGGTTAGAAATGTATGGAACAAAAAATGTTTGATAAAGCCATTGTTTTGCACCTATAGTTTCTGTATTTTTTACTAAGCAAGGTATGTTTAATAGTTTGGCAATTACTGCCGAGCCAAAAAAAACGGTTATTGCATTTAACCCAAAAACTAAGAAAAAATTAACGCCAATTTTATAATTTTTCACATCAATAAGCCAATAAATAATAGAGAAATATACTGTGGCTAAACCACTTGTAAACAATACGAACGAACTAGTCCATAATGATTTGTTTAACGGGAAAAAGAAATCGAAACATATACCTATAATAATTGCTATAATACCGTGGTAAATTAGGCGTAACGAAATTTCTATACTCGGTTTTTCATTTGTATTTACAATACAACCTACTATCATACCAAATATACCACTAGCAATTGCCGGTATAGTGCTTAATATTCCTTCGGGGTCCCAAGTTACCGTTTGTTTCCAAGTATGGTTTTGGGTTAGTATCAATCTATCTACCCAAGCTGCTAAGTTGGTTTCCATATCTAAATTTGGACTTCCAAACTCAGGTATGGGTACATAATTCATTAATAAATAGTACCCAACAATTAAAAACCAAAAAATAAAATATTGGGTGTGTCTTGTGGTTTTTAGAAATAAAATAGCACAAACTATGTAAACCACACCAATACGCTGTAAAACACCGGGTATGCGCATATGAGCAAAATCAAAATAAGGGAAAAGATTTAGAAACAAGCCTAAACCAATAATTGTGAAACCACGTTTTAATATTTTAAATATTATGGGTTTATGCTCAATGTTTTGTTTTAAATTTTTTAAAGCACACACTATTGCCACTCCTACTATAAATAAAAAAAATGGAAAAATAAGATCGGTTGGAGTGCATCCATTCCAGTCCGAATGTTTTAGAGGCCAATAAATGCTGCTCCAGTTTCCTGGATTATTAACCAAAATCATTGCAGCAACGGTTATTCCTCTAAAAACATCGAGTGATAGTAGCCTATTTGAAGTCTTTATTGCATCCATTTTTTGTGAGTTTAATTAACAAAATGTGTGTACCGGATTATTTTTTTTTTATAGAGTGCAACATTTTATTTAAAACGGCATCTAACATTTATAACGTATAAATATTAAAAATAAAATTATGAAAACTTTAAAATCATTACTATTTGCAACTTTAATACTTGCAACTGTTTTTGTAGCTAATGCTACTACACCAAAAAAACCCAAACCCACGCTTGAGTTTACTATTAACACATATTTAAGTGTGCTAAATAGCGGAAAAATAAGTGACTATGCAAACCTTTTGGCCGATAATGTGAAATTTAACTCCACACGAAACGGGAAATTATTTAGCCATGATAAAACCGAGGAGTTGGATTTTATTAGGCGAGTAGGCTACGTTAATCAAAACTGTAAAACCAATTACGAGACTGTAAGTGCAGAGAATAATTTTTGTGTAATAAAAGTTAAAATGGTTTATGAAGGTTTTACAAAAGAAAATTTTGTATCGCTAACAAATAGCGATAAAGGTTGGCAAATAACCGATGTAACTACCGTTTACTAAATTTGATTCTGAAACGATAATACGAAAAAAAGCCCCCTCGTTTTAAACGAAGGGGCTTTTTGCAAAATATTTTTAATTATTTTTTTGGTGTTATTGCTAAAGCAGCAGGCGCAGTTTTAGCAGGTATTACATTTACTAACTCAATTTCGAAAACTAGGGGGCTAAAAGGACCAATCATGCCGCCTTGCATACCTTGGTCTCCGTAGGCTAATGCCGATGGAATAATAAGAATAGATTTACCACCTTTTTTCATTTGCATTACACCTTCATCAAAACCTTTAATTACTTTACCTAAACCAATTAACATATTTAAAGTGGTGTACGGACGTTGAGGATTAAAAGTTTTATTGGCTTTTGCAACTTCGGCAATGCTGGTATCAAAAACTTTGCCCGAAGTTAATTTGCCTGTATAGTTTAGCATAACGCTATCGCCACCATTTGGCTTATCGCCAGTACCTTCAACCGTATTTACAATTTGTAAGCCTGATGGCATTTTTATCGTTGTTAATTTATTATCGGCAATGTATTTGCTTATTTTGCCAGCTTCACCTTTTTTCTCTTTATCAGCTTCGGTTTTAAAAAATGCTGTTATTTTATCTTGAAACTCTTTTTCTTTAGTGCTATCTTTTTTAATAACCTCCATAATTTTTAGGTTATATACAATATATTTACCTTTTATACCTGGTGGGCGAGGCTGCCCTTTTTTCTCTGCCGAGTCAATATTAATTTTTATAGTTGCGCTATCACCTTTGGTAAGTTTCATTATGGCGTAAAATAAATCACCATCGTACATTGATTTTGATACTAAAGTTTGCGATTGACGGCCTGTTTCGTACGAGTTGTATAAAACAGAATCGCCTTCGGTTTTAGCAATAATATTTAAGCTAATAAAATCTCCTACTTTAATAGAATCGCCTTTGGCATCTTCATTAATAGTATATTCTAAACCTGCGGGCCCTTTTTGTAAACCACCTTTACAAGCTGCAAAACCTAGGGCTGCTGCTGCAATTATTATAAATTGTTTTTTCATTTTTGTGTTATTTGATTTTTATCTGATTTATTGTAACAATAAGTTTTTATACTCGGGCAAAATAGCTTTAAATTGTGCCGTTACGGCAGCTAAACTATCGGTTGATTGTCCTCCTGATGCATTGCGGTGCCCACCACCATTAAAGTATTTTTTACATATTTCGTTTGCCGGAAAATCTCCGGTAGAGCGTAACGAAAGTTTAACTTCGTTTTTACGTTCGGTTATAAAAGCAGCTAATTTAATGCCGTTTATAGAGAGTGCATAATTTACTATACCTTCGCTTTCGCCGGTTTGTATGTTAAATTTATTAATATCGGCTTGGCTAACTGTAATAAGTGCGGTGTTAAATTCGCGTAGCACCTCTAATTTATTGCTTAGGCAATAGCCCAAAAAACGTAGCCGTTCTTCCGAAGCATTATCGTAAACCAATTGATGTATGCGAGAGTTGTTTGCCCCTAAATCTATTAAATCGGCAACTATACGATGTAAATCTGATGTAACAGTTGGAAATCTAAACGAACCCGAATCTGTCATTATACCTAAATAAAGACAGGTTGCTACATCGCTACTAATTAAATCCCTTTCGTTTAAATGATTTACTATAAAATCGTAAACCAATTGTGCCGTTGCGCAGGCTTTAATGCTCCAATGCCTAAAATCGTCAAAATCTTCGGGTTCTAAATGATGGTCGATCATTATTTTTAAAGCCGTAGAGTTTTTTACTTCAGCACCCATTTCATTTATCCGCGAAAGCGAATTAAAATCTAAACAAAATATTAAATCGGCATTTTTAATTAGAACATTACTTTGGGTTTGATGGTCTGTATAAATAATAACCTCAGGATTATTGGGTAACCATTGCAAAAAAAAGGGATAATCTGTTGGGGTAATTACTTTAACGTGATGGCCTTTTTGTATTAAATAATTATACAAACCTAATGAAGAACCCATTGCATCACCATCGGGTTTGTGGTGCGTGGTAATTACAATATTACAAGGCGTTGCTAATTTATCTTTTAAGTTATCTAAACTAATCATTTGTTTTTTTGACGTTGCGAAGTTAAACAAAAGATGGCAACATCATAAAAGCAATTAAAATTTAACATTAAATAACTAATTTTGTGCAGATTTTAATAAATTATAAAATGACAACTAATAAAACATTTACAATGATTAAACCTGATGGAGTTGCTAACCAACACATTGGGTCGATTTTAAACGATATTACTGCCGCTGGTTTTAAAATTGTAGCTATGAAATATACGCAACTAAGTGCCGAAATGGCAGGTAAATTTTACGCTGTACACGCTGGGAGGCCGTTTTATAACGATTTAGTTTCGTTTATGTCGTCAGGGCCAATAGTTGCTGCTATTTTAGAAAAAGATAATGCAGTTGAAGATTTTAGAACCCTTATAGGTGCTACCGACCCAGCAAAAGCCGATGTAGGTACTTTACGTAATAAATACGCAAAATCTATTGATGCTAACACGGTACATGGGTCAGACTCGAACGAAAATGCAGAAATTGAAGGTAATTTTTACTTTACTGCTTTTGAGCGGTTTTAGAATACTTTAAAGCATTTTAAATTATTCTAAAAAATATTTTGGAGGTTAAGTTTACCTCCAAAATATTTTAATTAACGCATACTTAAAGGCATAAAGAAGGCCATTTCTACGGCTTCGCCTTGTTGAGTAGCTGGTTTCCATTTTGGCGAATTTTTAATAATTTCTAATGCCATTGTATTTAGTTTCGCTTCTTGTGCAGCTTTTACAACTTTAATATCTTTTAGCTCGCCACTAGTTTTTACTGTAAAGTTTAAAATTATATCACCACGTAAATTTTGGTCGTCGTTAATTATCATGTCTTGCATTGCCGATTCAACATAACTATAAAAACTATTTATCCCACCTTTGGGTTCTGGACGGCTACTTTTTTTGGTATAATTACGAGATGTGCCGTTTATGCCAAAACTTTGCCCTTTAAGCAAAACACCATTTTGGTATTCTTCTATAAAAGATAGTTTAGCGTTATCAAAACCTTGCCATAAACCGTTTGGTAAATAATTTTTAACTTCACCTACTTGTGCTAATTGTTGGTTTAAATCGTATTCTTCAAATTTTCCGTTACCGTTTTGCAATATAACTTCACCTTTAATATTTAAGCAATAATCGTATTTTGTTGATGATTTTTTGGCGCTATTTTTCCCATAACCCGCAGCGGTTTGTTGTATTTTGTAGTTTACCTGTCCGTTTTCAAAATAGTGCATTTTTTCCCCACTTTCCAATCCCGATTCGTAATATATTTCATCCTTTAAGTTGCCATTACTGTAAAACGTTGATACTTTACCTTCTTTTGCTAACGATGATAGGTTTAAAATTGCTCCTTTTTCGAGTAAGGTATTATCAATCGAAAATTTTTGGTAAGCAATTAGTCCATTAACATAAGGTTGATATACTACGTAAAATTTAGCATTATCCTTCGAATTTGCTACAACAGCATTACTTTGATAAAAAATAGTTGTTTCTTGTGCATTTGCTGCCACTAAAAAACCCATTATAAAAATGGTGATCGTTAATAAATTTTTCATAATTCCTCCTTTTATTTGTTGACACTAAATTAATAAAAAATTAATATTAAATTAACATTAAAATAAAAAATAATTTTATAGATTCTGTTTGTAATAGAAATTATTAACATTATAGTTTGATAAAACTTATTACAATCTGTAAAAACAAAACTTTTAGAATGTAAGATTTTAGTAAATTACAGGTATTGCCTAATAATGCGAATAACCTAAGTTCTATTATTAAACTAAATTAGATTGTTAATTCTCTCATAATTTAACTTTTATAAAGATTATAAGCTATTTGTTGGGTTAACGATTGGGGTGTGGCCTGCCTGCCCTGCAGGCATCCTTTTTTTAAGCCTAATCTCCACCTTAGGGCGAGGGGGGGATAGTTGATTAATAAAAGATAGAGTCCTTCTGTGGGCAGAATAAACTCCAAGTGTGTTACCGGCAGGCAGAAAACGTCCAAATCAGTACCAAAAAAATACTTATTAATTGACCACGGGTAAATTTTAAATAAAATATTAATTTTTAAAGGTGGTATTAAAAATTATTGGCACTTTTTTTGAAACTCATATTATAAAAACAAACCATCAAAAAAGCAGGATTAACAATGCTTTTTGTTGCAATAATTATTGCTGCAAATGCACAAGAAAGTAAAACAGAAGCAGGTAAAGCTATTGATAGTACAAAAAAGGCTATTAACATTGGAGCCGATGCTGTTGCCGAAGCTAGCGTTAAAGCAGGTGCAATTGTTTTAGATCAGAAAATTAAAAACAAAGTTGGCCCGTATAGAAATACTGTATATGTTAATGGTAAAAATAAAATATATTACGTTAATAAAAGAGGCGCTAAAGTTTTTATAAAAAAAGCGCAGCTTAGAAATAAATAAGGTATTTTTAATTAGTGTTTGAACGTAAACTCACAACCTATTTTATTATAGACAGTTACCATCATTTACCGTTTTGAATAAATTTATTTATTTTGTAATAATATGG
>REAS01000167.1 GCA_004294495.1 Sphingobacteriales bacterium | reverse complement strand
AAATCTTGCAGTAATTTTTTGTCTAGCGTTTCGATAATACTTTTTTTTCAAAGCTAATATTTTATATGCCTTCTCCCCAACTTTTTAACCTGACCCTAAATTTGATTACCCACTATATTCCATTTATAACCTAATTTCTCAACTAAAAAAAAAGGTATTTTCTTTTTTTTTAGCTCAAAAAACAAGCAGTTATATCTTAAAATATGGAACAATTAACAGCTAATATTAAAGGATTTTAAAGAATCCCTAAATACATGTAGATATTCAAATTCAATATAAAAAAACCATGCTTACTCATGATGATGAATAAGCATGGTTTAAGTTAATTCCAGCCGCCGCCTAATGCTTTATACACATTTACCTTAGCGTTCATCTGCTTCAACTTAATTTCTATTAAATCTATTTTAGAATCTAGTGCTTCTCTTTGGGTAGAAAGTACTTCTATATAATCTGCCCTTGCTGATGTAAACAAACTATTAGATATATCAATAGAATTAGTTAATATATCTACCTCTTTGGCTTTGGTTTCGTAACTTTTTGTATAATTATCTAGAAAAGCCAGTTGGTTTACTACTTCTACATGTGCATTTAAAATAGAGCGCTCATAATTGTAAACAGCTTGTATTTGCTTAGCATTGGCATTAAAGTAAGTGGCCTTAATGGCGTTTTTATTAATTAATGGAGCAATTAAATCGCCTCCTAAACTGTAAAGGATAGATTGTGGCTTAACCAAAAATGTAGGGTTAAAAGCTTGTAAACCTATACCTGCGTTTAAGCTAAAAGATGGATAAAAATTGGCCTTAGCTGCCTTTACATCTAATTTGGTGGCTGCCAAATCTAACTCAGCTTGTCTAATATCTGGCCTATTAAGCAATAATTGCGATGGAATACCTGCTAGAATTGAAGGGAGTGACATGTTATTAAAAGCTACAGTATTTCTTACCACATGCTGAGGAAACCTGCCAGCCATAAAATTAATTCTGTTCTCTGTTTCTATAATACGCTGCTTTACCTCATATTGTAGGTTTTTAGTATTTAGCAATTGTGCTTCAAACCTATTAACGGCTAATTGGGTAACCCTTGCAGCATCTTTTTGCACCTTTACTATCTGTAAAGCATTGTCTTGTAGGGCTATATTTTGTTGCAGAATAGCTAATAAATTATCTAAAGCCATCAACTCGTAATAAGAATTGGCAATTTCTGCTATGATATTTGTAACCATAAAGTTTTTACCTTCTATGGTAGATAGGTACCTTAACGCAGCAGCTTTTTTAGCATTACGCAACTTCTTCCAAACATCTAGCTCCCAAGAAACATAAGTGCCTATCATAAAATCTCCTAGATATTTAGGGCCACGCTCAGGATTATCTTTTAAATCATCCTCAGAAAAGCCATTCCAGGTGTATTTTGCTGCTCTATCTATAGCAGCACCGCCACGTAAATTAACAAAGGGTAAATACTCTCCCTTTCTAGCCATCACTTCGTTTTTACTAATTTCAATTTCTCTTAAAGTGATATTTAGCTCCTGATTGTTTTTTAAAGCCGTATCTATAAGAGACAATAAATTAGGATCAGTAAAATATTGCTTCCACTTAATATTTACTGAGTTACTTGTATCCTGCAAGTTGTTAAAACTTGCAGGGGTAGATTTGTTTTCTTGTTGAGTACTAATAGCGGGCACTTTACATGCGCCTAAGGCCATTATATAGACAACAAGTGCAATATATTTAGCTGTTATCTTCATCGCTATTTTTATTTGTTAACCGTTTAATTAATTTTTTGATTTTTTTAGTAAGTGCTAAATCCGAACGATTTTCTACAAAATCTTCACTTAACGGATTCTCGTCTTCGTCTTTAATAAGCTGACGACCTTCTTGCAACTTACCAAATATGAAATACAGCCCAGGTACAACTATTACCCCAAAGATGGTCCCGAATAGCATACCACCTAATGCCGAAGCACCTATGGTATGGTTACCCACAGCGCCTGGTCCAGTGGCAATTATAAGAGGTATTAATCCTGCAATAAATGCAAATGAAGTCATTAAAATGGGGCGGAAACGAGCTTTTGCGCCTTCTATGGCCGCTTCTAAAACTGTTACACCTTGGTTATGCTTCTGCACCGCAAACTCTACAATTAAAACAGCATTTTTCCCTAGCAAACCTACCAGCATAATTAATCCTACTTGCGCATAAACATCATTGGCTAAGCCCATGGTTTTTAAGAGTAAGAAGGCTCCAAAAATTCCGGGTGGCAGCGAGAGTAATACAGCAAATGGTAAAATGAAGCTTTCGTACTGTGCGGCTAAAATCAAGTACACAAAAAATATTACGATTAGGAATATGTAGACTGCTTCGTTCCCTCTTTTGGCTTCATCGTAAGATAGACCTTCCCATGCAATATCATAACCTCGTGGTAATTTCTCTTCCGCAACTTCTTTAATAACTTTTATGGCATCGCCAGAAGAATAGCCTTTTGCAGGTTTACCATTAATTAAAGAGGATACATATAAATTGTAGCGTGAAATCTCGTTAGGGCCTTGGGTTTTCTTTATCTTCATAAATGCAGAATAAGGTACCATTTCGCCAGTATCGTTTTTAATAAACATATTTAGAATATCAGAAGGCTGCTTTCTAAACTGAGGACCAGCTTGCGTATAAACTTTATAGTAATTATTAAATCGGATAAAGCCTTGCTCGTAAGTACTACCCACCATAATGTTTAGGTTTTCCATAGCATCGCCAACAGAGACACCTTTTTGCATAGCCAGCTTGTTATCAATCAAAATTTCGTATTGAGGATATTTGGCAGAGAAAAAAGCAAATAAACCGCTTAATTCTTTTCGTTTTCTAAGCTCGATTAAAAATTCTGCGTTTACTTTATCAAACTCTTGGTAGTCTACATCGCTACCCTTATCTAACAGGCGTAAAGAGAAACCATCAGAAGTACCATAACCAGGTACCGCTGGTGGCTCAAAGTATTCTATATTGGCAGGCAAATCTTTAGATTTTTCTTCGAGCTCTTTTATTACTTCTTTTACAGATTGCTTACGGTCTGCCCAATCTTTTAAATTGATTAAACAAGTACCCGCATTAGAGCCCCGACCTTCTGTTAAAATTTCGTATCCTGCTAAAGAAGTTACGGATGAAACACTTTCTATTTTCTTGGCAACGGCTTGTAGTTTTCTAGAGATTTCGTTGGTACGCTCTAAGGTTGTACCTGGAGGGGTTTGGATGATAGCATAAATTTGCCCTTGATCCTCACTAGGGATAAAACCTGCTGGAAGTATTTCATTGATACCAACAATACTAAAAGCAAATATGATTAATATACCAAAGGTAATCACCTTACGATCTACAATGCGGGTTAAAAACTTAGTATATCTACCTGTAACACGTTCAAATGTTCTATTAAACCAATCTAAAAAGATATTAATAGGTGTTTTTCTTTTGGGCTTACCATGCGTATTTTTTAGTAACATGGCACATAAAACAGGTGTTAAGGTAAGCGCCACAAAACCAGAAATAACAATAGCACTGGCCATGGTTATCGAAAACTGACGATAAAGCACACCTACCGGCCCAGACATAAAGGCTACCGGCACAAATACAGATGTCATTACCAAGGTGATGGCGATAATTGCCCCGCTTATTTCTTTAACTACTTTCTTAACTGCATTTAGTGGCGAGAGGTTTTCTTCTTCCATCTTCAGATGCACCGCTTCTACTACTACAATGGCATCATCTACCACCACCCCAATGGCTAAAACCAAAGCAAATAAGGTAATTAGGTTAATGCTTAAACCAAAGAAATTCATTAACGCAAATGCCCCAATTAGGGAAACTGGAACGGCAATAATAGGAATAAAAGTAGAGCGCCAATCGCCCAAGAAAATAAATACAACAATGGCAACCAAAATAAATGCTTCTAACAAAGTATGTAAAACCTTTTCTATAGAGGCGTCCACAAATTTAGAAACGTCATAATTTATTTCGTAATCTATACCCGGCGGAAAATCTTTCTTTAACTCTTGCAATTTTGCTTTTACCTCATCAATAACTATACTGGCATTGCTACCTGGGGTTTGTTTAAGCACTAAAGATGCGGAAGGATGCCCATCTTTGTTAGAGTAAATATCTACAAACTCGCTTCCAACCTCAACCTTAGCAATATCCCTTAATTTTAAAACTTCCCCATCAGGGTTGGCTTTAATAATAATTTCTTCATACTGCTCAGGCTTGTTGTACCAGCCTTTATAAGTAAAAACATATTCTTGAGATTGTGCCGTTTTACCTGAACTTAAACCCACTCTTCCTGGTCTAGCCAGTACGCTTTGATCATCAATAGATTTTAACACTTCTTGTGCAGATATATTATAAGCCCGCATACGTTCTGGGTTTAACCATACCCTAATAGCAAAAGCTCGGCTACCAATGGCTTGGGCATATCCCATCCCCTTAATACGTTGCAACTCTGGCAAAATATAGGTGTTGGCATAGTTAAATAGGAACTTTTCGTCGATATTTTTATCCTTACTGTAAAGGTTTAAATACATTAACATACTAGGCTGCAAAGGCGTAATAATTACCCCTTCCCTTTGTACAAGCGGAGGTAAATTGGTCATTACTTGGTCAACTCTAGATTTTACCCTTACAGCTGCCAATGTTGGGTCGGTACCGGGTTCAAAAACTATTTGTATACTGGCTTCGCTGGCACTGGTAGCATCAGATAGCATATACTGCATACCTTGTACTCCGTTAATGGCTCGCTCTAAAATAGTTAGCGTAGATTTTACCAAAACATCGGCATTAGAGCCCGGAAACTCTATAAAAATATTTACTCTGGGTGGGGCAATCGCTGGAAATTGAGCTACCGGTAATGATTTAATTGCCAATAACCCCATGAAAACAATAACCACAGAGAGGGCAATGGCAAGTACCGGTCTTTTTATAAATTTATTAAACATCTTAATTTAATTTAAAGGGTTCTTACCTATTCGGCATGTAATTTATTTAACTCGCTTAGCTCCTTTTTAAAAGACACAAAATCATAACTTATCTTTTCGTTATTTTTCACTTTACCTAAGCCTTCGGCAAGAATTTTATCTTGTGGTCCTACGCCTGATGATAAAATATATAAATGGGGGAGTTCTTGTGCAACGGTAATTAGAGTGGCTTTTAGCACATTATCATTATTTACCACATAAACATATTTTTTGTCTAGCACATCAAAAGTCGCTTTTTGCGGAATAATGATTGCTTTTTTAAGTTTAACAGGCATTAAAATATCCCCCGTTTCGCCATGGCGCAGTAGGCCTTCTGGGTTTTGAAAAGTTGCCCTAAAGGCGATGTTACCAGTCTCATTATTAAAATCTGCTTCTATGGTTTCTACAAGGCCTTTGTGCTCAAAGATTTCGTTATTGGCCATTTTTAATTGTACCTCTTGTTTGTTTTTAGATTTTGTTTGATGTACATAGTCTAGATACTCAGCCTCTGGTACATTAAAATAAACCCACATTTTGCTATTGTTAGATAGGGTGCTTAATAATTCACCTTCCTCTATTAAACTTCCTAGACGGGCTTGGAAACGATCCATAATCCCATCAAAAGGAGCCCTAATTTCTGTTAAAGTTAAATGCGCCTGTGCTAAGGCTAGTTCGGCTTTAGCTTTATTTAGTTTTGCTTTTGCCATTGCCAATTCGTTTACAGATACAATATTTTTATCTGTAAGGTTTTTGGTATTTTTGTATTCTATTTCGGCAAAATCTACTTCTGCGGCTGCTTTTTGCTTTTCTGCATTGTACAGCAAAGGCATTATTTGGAACATTAATTGTCCTTTGGTTACAACCTGACCTTCGTCTACATAAATTTTTTGTAGGTAGCCTCTTTCTTGAGACCTTAACTCTATGTGGCTGGCCGAACGTACTTGCCCAACATATTCTTTATACACTACAGTATCTAACGCAACTGGGCTGGTAACCAAAAATTGTGCTTCCTCTTCTTTAGTTTCTTTTTGATTTTGACAGCTAGCAAATAGGAATATACCTGCTAAACCTGCGAGCACTAATGTTTTTTTCATTATTATTTAAATTAATTAACAAATACACACGAATATTACTTAGCAAAATGGATTTCATTTTACTTTGATAGACTTTGATTTAACACACAGTTGTATGGTGATGAAATCTATTTGTTAATTATATGAGGTAGCTTTTCCAAGAATGGTGTAGTACAAATAGCGCTATTTTACTACATTTTTGAAGTGTTTGGTTAAGTTGGAATAGGTAGAAATTCTGCCCGGTTACTATTTGGAGGAAATTGAACGAGTAAATTAAGCCAGGAGAATCTAAAATGTCATTGGTTTCTTCAGTGATTTCATTTTCATCAGATGATTCTTGATCTGATGAGTTTGAGGTGGTATTTAAAGGTGGTTTGTTATGATGAGTACTTAATGCAGTGTTTGAAAAACTAAAGTTGATATTATGTTTTTGCCTGTTGGCAGATATTGAGTTATTTTCACTTGAAAATGACCATTGGTTTACCGAAAATAATGAAATAAAAAGAACCACTAAAAAAAATAACAAGCTTGATTTACCAAGATTGAATCTTAATTCTTTTTTAAAAAAAATAATTTTTCTACTAACCATTTTATTTAATGCAAATCCACAATTATTTTTTTCTTTGTAGATTCAAGTAATAAATGCAACCGCATTTATTACTTGAGATGGGGGCTTTTGCTCTTATCTTTGGGCTGCACCACTCAAAATCCAATGGCTCAATTAACGTTAAAATAAATATACAAAAAAGAAGCATATCTGAATGGAGATAAAAGCATTTATTAAACAGCCGACAAATTAGCGTTGCTCCAAGCATCATTAAAAAAACAAAAGCTCTAATTAATACGTAAACTTAACAAAAAAGAAGAGGGAGTTAAATTTTTTGATGTTTTTTAACATTTTTTAAGTTTTTGATGTGCTAAAACTTATAATTAAATTAAAGTTTTCTTGTGATTATGGCAAAAATTAGCCGTTATTTTTATTTAAATTTTAATATCAGGACTCTCGCTTTTTCTAAAGCTTTTTCTAAACCAGTTGCATTTTTGCCCCCAGCTGTAGCGTAAAAAGGCTGACCGCCACCCCCGCCATCAATTTCTTTGGCTAACTCTTTTACCATATTACCTGCATGTAGCCCTTTTTCTTTAACTAAATTATCGGCAACCATTACGGTTAGCAATGGTTTATCATCAATATTTGTGGCCAAAACTAAAACTAAGTTGGGTAAACTATCTTTTAACTGGTAAGCTAGGTTTTTAACGGCATCGGTATTTGGTAAATCAATTTTTTGGGCTATAAAATTTATACCGTTAATTTCTTCAACTTTAGCTTTTAAAATATCTTTTAGGTTTGCAGCCTTTTCTAAAGCAGTTTTTTCTGCATCTTTTTTTAGTTTACTGTTCTCATCTAAAATACTTTCTAAGGCTTTGCTAACATCTTGTGGGTTTTTCAAAAGCTGTTTAATTTGCTGAATTAAAGCGTTTTGTTGGTAAATATAAGCTTGCGATGCAGTGCCTGTTATTGCTTCGATACGCCTAACCCCAGCGGCAACGGCACTTTCGGTTATTATTTTAAAAAAACCAATTTGCCCTGTTGCGGCTACGTGTGTGCCGCCGCAAAGTTCTTTAGAATAATTATCATCAAAGGTTATTACACGCACAAAATCGCCATATTTTTCACCAAAAAGGGCAGTTACGCCACTATCTAATGCTTGCTGGTAAGGTACTTCTCGTTCTTCTTTTAAAGTTATGTTTTCTCTTATTTTTTGGTTTACTATGTTTTCGATTTCTAAAATTTCTTCGTCGGTAACTTTGCTAAAGTGCGAAAAATCGAAACGTAATTGTTGCGCATTAACCAAAGAACCTTTTTGGTTTACGTGTGTGCCTAAAACTGTTTTTAAAGCAGCGTGTAAAAGGTGTGTTGCCGAGTGGTTATTCTGGCTTTCAATACGTTCTATCTTATTGATTTTGGCGGTAAAGTATGCGGTTAAATTTTCTGGCAATGCATCCACAAAATGAATTATTAAACCGTTTTCTTTTTTAGTATCGATTATGGCAATTTCTTCGGTTTCCGAAATTAATACGCCAGTATCGCCCACTTGGCCACCACTTTCGGCATAAAAAGGCGTTTTGTTTAAAACCAGCTGATATTGCTGGCTGGTTTTACTAGTTACCTTTCGGTATTTTAAAATTTTGGTTTTGGTTTCCAATTCATCATATCCTACAAATAAAACATCTTCATCGGGATTTACTTTTATCCAATCTTGCGTATCAACAGCAGTTGCAGCCCTCGATCGTGTTTTTTGTTTTTGAAGTTCGGCTTCAAAACCTTCCATATCAACCAATAAATTTTTCTCACGAGCCATTAACTCCGTTAAATCTATTGGGAAACCAAATGTATCGTATAATTCAAAAGCAAAATTTCCGCTAATGGTATCGCCCCGTAGGTCGTTAACATATTTCTCGAAACGTTGTATGCCAATTTCTAAGGTTCGCAAAAATGATATTTCCTCTTCTAAAACTACTTTTTGTACAAAATCTTGTTGGGCAATAAGTTCGTTAAAAACGCCATCGAATTGTGCTGCCAAAATCGGCACCAGCCTATTTAAAAAAGGTTGTTTTAGGTTAAGATATTGGTAAGCATACCTTACTGCTCGGCGTAAAATACGACGAATAACATAGCCAGCTTTGTTGTTTGATGGTAGTTGCCCATCGGCAATAGCAAAGCAAATTGCCCTAATATGATCGGCCATTACCCGCATTGCAATGGCTTGTTGTGTGTCTTTTGTTACATCTAAATTGGTTATATAAGGTATGCCGCTTTCGGTTGCAATAAAATCAATCATGGGCATAAAAACATCGGTATCGTAGTTCGATGTTTTATTTTGTACCGCCCGCACTAAACGTTCTAAACCCATGCCGGTATCTACGTGTTTGGCAGGTAACTCTACCAAAGTGCCGTCTTTTAAACGGTTGTACATCATAAAAACGTTGTTCCAAATCTCTATAACCTGAGGATGATCGTTGTTTACTAGCGTTGCGCCATCAATTAATTCTCGCTCTACGTCGGGGCGTAAATCTATATGGATTTCGGAGCAAGGGCCACAAGGACCGGTTTCGCCCATCTCCCAAAAATTATCTTTTTTATTACCAAAAATTATGTGATTATCGGGAACTAATTTTTGCCATTCTTGTAAAGCAATGGTAGATTTTGGTAAATTTTCTTTCGCATCACCCTCAAAAACACTCACGTATAAACGGTCTTTAGGTAACTTATAAACTTTGGTAAGTAGCTCCCAACTCCAAGCAATTGCTTCGGTTTTAAAGTAACCACTTTTTGGGTTTGCAGGGTCGCCAAAGCTCCAATTTCCCAACATTTCGAACATGGTGTGGTGATAGGTATCAATTCCTACCTCTTCTAAATCGTTATGTTTACCACTAACTCTTAGGCAACGTTGGGTATCGGCTACACGAGGGTATTTTATGGGTGCTTCGCCTAAAAAAAGATCTTTAAACTGGTTCATCCCCGCATTGGTAAACATTAATGTAGGGTCGTTTTTTACAACTATTGGTGCCGAAGCTACAATTTGATGTTGTTTCGATTCAAAAAAATCTAAAAATGCTTGGCGAATTTCTCTAGCGGTCATACTCATAATTGCCGCAAATATAATTTAAGATGTTTAAAATTAGAATTTTGTTTTATTATTCGAATGGAAATGTGGGGCTTGATTAAGAAAATAACCGTTAACAGTTTTTTCGTAATTTATTAATACCTGAAGTTTCGGAGAAAATATAAATTTTATAGGATACTTAAACTATCAGGATAAAAGGCTTCTTACATTCAAGTAATAAATTTTGTCAAAAATTTTCGTGAATTTGTGGCAAATAAATAAAGCCAAAAAATTAATTTTTTTTATCCACGTGATAATAATAGCCACGAATTCACGAATGTTGACGCATATTCTTGTGATTTATACATAACAAGTTTAAATAGGTAAGTAAATTAAATGCTTTAAAAGGTAATGATATTTTTACCCAAAATGCTTCTTAATAATCCCTTGCAACTCGCTACTTACTTTGCCATTTGTGGCAATAATATCGCAGGTTTCTAAGGCATTATCTCCACCGTTAAAATCAAATACTTGGCCACCAGCTTGTTTAACAATTAAAATACCAGCAGCAATATCCCAAGGTTTTAAGTTATATTCAAAGTAGGCATCGAACCGGCCGCAGGCGGTGTAAGCTAAATCAACTGCTGCAGCACCAATTCGGCGAAGGCCATGGCATTGTTGCATAACTTCGGTAAATAAGGCTAAATAATCTTTTTGTCGTTTAAAATCGTAATATGGAAAACCGGTAGCAACTAAAGATTTTTCTAAATTTGCATTATCCGATACTCGAATTTCTCGGCCATTTAAATACGCTTTACTGTTTTGCCAAGCATAAAAACATTCGTCTCGGCCAATTTCGTAAATTACCCCAATAACTAACTCGTTATTTTGCTTTAGTGCAATACTAACGGCGTAAGTAGGTATGCCGTGAATAAAGTTAGTGGTACCATCAAGTGGGTCTATAATCCAATTGTAAGTTTCGGCAATTTTGTTGTTGGTGTTTTCTTCGCCAATAAACCCCGACTCTGGTAAAATTAATGTTAATGCCGCAATAATGCGTTCTTCCGCTGTTTTATCAACATAAGAAACCATATCGTTTAAACCTTTATACTCTATTTTATCAGAAGAAAAATTTTGGGCTTCGGTTCTAATAAAAGTGCCGGTTTGTTTGGCAATATCAACTACTTGTAGGCAAAGGGTTTCTAAATTTAACATATTGTATTTTTATAAGGGTAGATTTTGTTTAAAGAATTGTGTCAATAAAAGATGAATATGAAGCTTACTATATTTGTAAAAATAATACATTAGGATATATGAAACCAATAAAATTTATTGAGTAGCCTATTTTAGTAAATATATCCTGAATTTTTAAGTTAAAAACCTTGTAAAAGCTTTTTAACTCTTACAAGGTTTTACCAGGGCTAACGCATTTAAAAAAGCCCTAAAACCAACTCTCTAAAATCGTCGTTTAAGCAAGCAGACTCTCTTTTTTTGGGTTTAGTCAATACCACAT
>REAS01000166.1 GCA_004294495.1 Sphingobacteriales bacterium | reverse complement strand
TTGATTGCATATAGCTTCTTTCCTAAGAAGCCTTCGATAAAATATGAAACACAAAAAACTAACCAAGTAAGTCTGTTTTATTAATCGAACTCAGGTTTAAAACTACTGGCAAAGCAGTTAGGTGTAAGCAACAACGTAAATTTTATTAACAGCTTTATACCCGAAAGCGAATTGGTAAATTATTTAAGTGCTGCCGAAATTTATATTACACCTTATTTAAACGAAGCGCAAATTACAAGTGGCACATTATCGTACGCTATTGGTGCGGGTGCTGCAGTAATATCTACCCCGTACTGGCATGCACAAGAATTATTAGCTAATAACCGTGGGGTACTTTTCGATTTTAACAATCATAAAAAGTTATCTGAGATTGTAATAGACCTTTTATCAAACGATGATAAGTTGCAAACTATAAGAGATAATGCATTTAAGTATGGTTTAGATTTAAGATATCCTAAAATTGGGAAAATTTATAAAGAAATTTTGCAAAATACTTTAACCAACAAAAAGGAAATTAATAACACCAATAACTTTTTTATTGATGCCGAAATATTACCAACTTTTACCTTAGATTACGTAAAGCGCCTAACCGACGATACAGGTATTGTACAACACGCAAAGTATGGCATACCCAACCTAAAAGAGGGGTATTGCATGGATGATAATGCTAGAGCTTTAATAATGGTGTTAATGACTTACAACCAATTTAAAAGTAAAGAAGCTTTAGATTTGTTACCCATTTACCTAAGTTTTATACAATATATGCAATGCGAAGACGGTAATTTTAGAAACTTTTTAAGCTTTAAAAGAGAATATTTAGACGAGGTTGGTACCGATGATTCTTTTGGGCGCACCATGTGGGCTTTAGGTTTTATGGTTTGCAATTCGCCCAACAGTTCGTATAAAGAGTTTGCTCGTGAATTGTTTTTTAACTCACTACAACATTTAGATAAACTTACTCATTTACGTGGCTATGCCGATGCCGCTATTGGTTTATCGCACTATTTAAAATCTTATCCCGACGAAGAAATACAATTAAAATTAGTTGCGCTGTGTGATAAATTAGTAGCATCGTACCAAAAAAATAAGACTAAAAATTGGAATTGGTTCGAAGAAAAAATGACCTACGATAACGCTATTTTACCTATGGCTTTGCTAATGGCTTTTGAAGTTACAGGCAATTTTATATACAAAGAAATTGGAATAGAAGCCCTTACTTTTTTAGATGAACATACATTAGATAAAGGATATTATAACCCCATTGGTAACGATGGTTGGTTTTATTTAAGTAAAGAAAAAGCTGTTTACGACCAACAAGCTATAGAAACAATGGCTGCAGTAATGATGTATTACCAAGCCTATTCCGTTACACAAGATGTTACATTTATAAAAAAAATGTTTCAAACCTATTTGTGGTTTTTAGGCGAAAATTCTTTAAGAATACCACTTTACGACCATGAAACTAACGGCTGCTGCGATGGCTTAACGCCTGTGGGTTTAAACCGAAACCAAGGTGCCGAAAGTACTTTAGCCTACTTTATAGCGCATTTAACTGTATTAAAAGCTTTAGAAAAAGAGTATGAGTTTGATGAACAACCAGTGAAAGCAAAAAAAGCCATTTAATGAAAATAGCCGTTTTAGCACCTATAGCATGGCGTACGCCACCAGTAAATTATGGGCCTTGGGAACAAATGGCATCAAACCTTACCGAAAACTTAGTAAAGTTAGGTGTTGATGTTACATTGTTTGCTTCGGCAGATGCAATTACCAATGCTAAACTTAACGCCGTAATAAAAGAAGGTTACGAAACCAATAAGACACAAGATGCCAAGGTTTTAGAGTGCTTGCATATTAGCAATTTAATGGAACAATCATCCGAATTTGATATAATACACAATCATTTCGATTTTTTACCCTTAACCTATTCTAGGCTAATTAAAACACCAATAATTACTACCATTCATGGTTTTTCGTCGGGGCGGATTGTACCTGTTTATCAAAAATATAACCCAACATCGCACTATGTTTCAATTAGCAATGCCGATAGGCATCCTTCATTAGATTATTTAGCTACCGTTTACAATGGTTTAAATGTTGAAGATTTTAGTTTTACCGCTAATGCGGAGGATTATCTACTATTTTTTGGACGCATACATCCCGATAAGGGAACTTTAGAAGCCATACAAATTGCAATTAAAGCTAACAAAAAATTAATTATTGCTGGCATAATACAAGACGGGGGTTACTTTCAAGAAAAAATTAAACCGCTTTTAAACCAACAAATAGAGTTTGTGGGTGCAGCAAACCCAACACAAAGAAACAAACTTTTAGGTAACGCAGTAGCACTTTTACACCCAATAAATTTTGAAGAACCTTTTGGCCTAAGCGTTGTAGAAAGTATGCTATGTGGCACACCAGTAATTGCTTTTAACAAAGGCAGTATGCCCGAGTTAATACAAAATAATATAAACGGTTTTTTGGTAAACAATGTTGATGAAGCTGTACTTGCTTTAACTAAAATTAATAAAATTGATAGAAACGTTTGCAGACAAACAGCTATTGATAAATTTTCGGCCGTTAATATGGCAAAACAATATTTACAGCTATACCATAAAGTATTAGATAAAAGAACTTAACCCAAATGTTTAATTTCGTGTCTTATTCCCTAAAACAAACAGCAAATCTCATTAAATATTAATTTAGTTTTCGATGAATTATCTAACTTTATTTTTATTTTATACAATAAAATTTTTCTTATTATCAATTATATTCCACATATTTTAAAAAACAATTAAAAAGAAACTTAAATAGGTTAAAAAAAACCGAAAATCAAAAAGCTGAATATCGCATTTGCCATTCTCGGTAATTTTACAAACCTGTGTAAGCTGCAGTTTTTATCATTCTTTTAAAAATTCGTACTCGTAAACTTTAGGTTTAATTTTGTTTGCAAGCAGTTTTAATTTTAGCCTTAGTTCAGCAATGAGTTTCATATAGGTTTCATCAAAACTTTTGTTGTTCATTTTACCAACTTCGTTTCTGCCTTGAAAATGTTCTCTAATATCGTATAGTGAAGCATTCACGTTACAGTTAGGCTGTTGGTGGTAATATTTCCAAAGTTCACGCCCTGCATTGAAAACAAGTTTTGCTTCGTCCGAAAATTTCAAAGGCACTTCATAATGTGGTTTAGGCTCGTGTACTATAAACAAATCATCTTCCGGTTCTATGGGCTTAATTTTACCTTTTAAGAAATCGGTCATAAAATTGCTATCAAATTTTTCTCTAGAGTTTACTTCTTGTTCTGAAAATGGTATCCAATGGTTTTTATTTAACGAAGTAATTCTATTCTGCCCACAGAAAAGTGAAAAAGCGAAACAATTGTTTTTAAATTCTAAATCATCATTCCATTTAGGATTTGGGAATAAAAACTGATCACGATCATTTAGCCAGGTTGCTTCAATACAAAATCTGACTGCAATGTAGACTGATATTTCAATCAAGTTATTTGGCGTTATCGTTTGTATTCTTGATTCTTTTATATCGCTTGCCTTTGGTTCGCTGGTTATGTAAACACCACTATTTGCTTGAAAATCGGGCCCAACAAATCTTAAATATCCGATTACATTTTTCTTGTCATAGTAAATTCTTAGCCAATCATTGATTACCTGTCCTTTTTTTACAGAAATAAAAGATTTCATTTCTTCAATATTTGCTTCGTTGTCAATTACATCACAGGTTACTTCATAAATTTGCTTTTTATTCCCCAAATCCCAAATCAGAAAACTTATTGGAAATACTCCTTTTACATTGTCAAATGTGCTTGCTCGGCAAACAAATCCGTTTAAATATTCTGCTTGAAAATAATTTCTAAACTTTTCAAAGTTTGTAGCTGTTATATATTTTAGTTTACTAAAAGCCGCCAATTTACAATCTGGGATTTCCTTATAAATACGGGCAAAGAATTGAGAAAATAATTCATTAACAGCAAAACTTATAGTATCCTTAAATTGAAAATAAGTTTTAGTTGAACTTACACCGCCTTTACTGTTACCGTATTGTGCTGCTTCCGCATAAGGCGGATTAATATACACAACCAATTTTTTACGTTTTAATGGGTTGTTAATTATTTCTTGAAGTGGTTTAGGCAATTTACTAAAATCATCATTTAGAAAGTCGAATTGAAAAACATGGTCGTCTAATAAATTTGCACCGTTTTTTATACGGTCATGCATTACCTCTACATCTTGTGTATCTAAGGTTGAAGCCCAAACATTATACTTGTTTGTTAAACCTGCAAGTAGATTGCCTGTGCCTGCCGCACAATCCCAAACATAATAATCGTCTTGCCAATCTTCGCCAAATTCATCCGTCAAATACTTTTGTGAAAGTTCTACCCAAATTTGTGGTGTAAAAAAACTCCCCTTTCGTTCTCTTACATCTTGTGGAACCAATAAATCTCTGCGTTCAACAATGTAATCCCAATATTCTTCTTTTGGTGGCCGGTCATACTTGTTCCAAAATTGTGTATGTGCAACTTGTTTGTCGGTAAAAGATGTTACACTATGGCTAAATAAGCCTGCTTCACTTAATTTTCTATCAAGTTCATAGTGGTCATGTTTTAGTAAAACAAAAAGTTTTTCTTTTAAGGTGTTGTTATCTTGAGAAAGAAGGTCGGCAAGATAGAAGTCCCCATCAATAATACCGCTCTTTTTTGCTATTTCCCAATTAACTGCAATTGTAGCTTTAACATTTTGTAACCACTTGTTGTAAATAACCATAAAATTGTTTTTGTCAATTTTAGTTTTGGTTAAGCCAAATTTTCCAACTATAAAATTATTTTTAATAAACTTTTTTAACTCTCTATCATCGTTAAGAAAATCAAAAAGTAAAGTCTTGGAATCGATTATTGATATTACCTTCTCGTGAATAAGTTTAAACTCTTTACTGTTGTGGTTTGAAGGTGTTACATTCCAATTAAAGTCGTTTAAATAAAAAACTTCGTGAATGTCATTGTACGGAATGAAAGCAATTTTTCCACCGTCAAATGCACCTAACATTGCTGGAGGCAAAAATTTATCAAATGTCCTTGCTTTGCCTATTGTTAGTATAAGTTGAACTATTGAATTATAAATGTCAGAAGAACCTTTTTTTGCTTCAGCCCAAAACAAAGATTCTTGTTCGAATAATTCTTTTTGGCTTTGGTGCATACATACACTAAAGTCTACGTTTCCAATTATTTTGGAGCTGTCGTATATCCAAAAGTAGTCTTGTGCTACCTTGTTTTTAAGTTCTTCTTCACGTATGTTTTGATACTTCATTTGCGGTGTAAGTTAGGCTTTTGGGATGGTATTTATAAACTATACCTATGAAATACAGGCCTTGCTTTACAAAATATAAATAAACGTTTTCAGCAATTCGCCACATATAGATTCTTCGCTTCGCTCAGAATGACAAATTGCTACCCCAACAAATTTTTCCAGCTTACTAAATCGCCAATAATTTTTTGTAAATCAACTATTGCAACACGTTCTTGCTGCATGCTATCGCGGTGGCGTATGGTAACGGTATTGTCTTCTAAAGTTTGATGGTCAACGGTTACGCAAAATGGAGTACCAACGGCATCCATACGGCGGTAGCGTTTGCCTATGGCATCTTTTTCTTCGTAAATACAATTAAAATCGTATTTAAGGGTATCCATAATTTCTCTTGCTTTATCGGGCAAACCATCTTTTTTAGTTAACGGAAAAATAGCCACTTTATAAGGCGCTAATGCAGGATGCAGGCGTAATAAGGTACGAGAATCTTGCTTTTCATCGGTGCTTAAATCTTGTTCTTCAAAGGCATTTATCATGGTTAATAAAAACATACGATCTAAACCGATAGAAGTTTCTATTACGTAAGGTATGTAATTGCCTTTGGGTTTGCCTGTTGCTTCATCAACCTCGGCATCAAAATATTGCATTTTTTTACCCGAAAATTGTTGGTGCTGACTTAAATCAAAATCAGTACGGGAGTGTATGCCTTCAACCTCTTTAAAGCCAAACGGGAATTCAAATTCAATATCGGTAGCTGCATTTGCATAATGTGCTAGCTTTACGTGGTCATGAAAATGATATTTATCGGCACTTGTACCCAAAGCTAAATGCCAATTAAGACGGGCTTGTTTCCAATGTGCAAACCATTCCATTTCGGTACCTGGCGCAACAAAAAACTGCATTTCCATTTGCTCAAACTCACGCATACGCATGATAAACTGACGAGCAATAACTTCGTTTCTAAAGGCTTTTCCTATTTGGGCAATGCCAAAAGGAATTTTCATACGTCCCGATTTTTGTACATTTAAAAAGTTTACAAAAATACCTTGAGCAGTTTCGGGGCGTAGGTAAATTTCGTCGGCACCGTCGGCCATGGCACCAAATTGGGTGCTAAACATGAGGTTAAACTGGCGAACATCTGTCCAGTTAGAGGTTTTAGAAACTGGGCAAATGATATTCAAATCAATAATTAAATCTTTTAATGCTGAGAGATTTTCACTTTGAAGTGATTCATTCATTATTTTATTTGCTTCAACAGCTTTTGTAAATGAATCATGATAATATAATAAATGTGTAAACCAACCATTAATAGGTCCGCTTGTTACTGCTGAAATTTCATAAAAGTTATTAAGATCTATACTGGCAATAATTTCATGGTAAGGTTTTTTTACAGTCCTACCATCATCTCCAACCCATTCTTGTTCCTCTGTTTCTATTTGAACATTATACTTTTTGTTAGTTTCGTCTCTTGCGAAATTAATAGCTTCTTTTATTAAAGAATCAATTTTATCTTCTAACAATTGGTCGGCTCGGTAACGTTTTTTCGAATCCTTATTATCAATCATTGGGTCGTTAAAACCATCCACATGGCCACTAGCTTTCCAAATTTTGGGGTGCATAAATATGGCCGAATCTATCCCAACAATATTTTCGTTCATTTGCACCATGGCTTTCCACCAATAGGTTTTTAGGTTGTTTTTTAACTCGGCACCCAATTGCCCATAATCGTAAACAGCGCTTAAGCCATCATAAATTTCGCTCGATTGAAAAACAAAGCCATATTCTTTGGCGTGAGAGATTACATTCTTTAAAAGTTCGTCGTTATTTTTTGCCATAATGTTGCAAATATAGTGGGGTTTTTGGGATTTTATAATTTGATTTTGTGGAAGGGGGGAGAGAGCTATTTAAGCCAATAGAACAGCTGCGGGTATGCCCAATTTTTGATGCAAAAGCTTAGCAATATTTAAAGTAAGTGGTTTTTTCCCGTTTAAAATTGCGGATACATACCCTTTACTACCCAGCCAGCTTACCAAATCTTTGTTTTGCAAACCGTTTTCTTCCATCTTTAATTTTACAACCGCTAAGGCATCAGGCATTGGTATAGCGTAATGGGCATCTTCATATTGTTTAATAAGTAACAAAGCAATCTGCAATTTTTCGCCTTCAGGGGTATCGGGTGCATAGTCTATATCAAATTGAGTATCTACCCAATCTAATAGACTTTGGTACTGTTTTTCAGATTTTATTATTTGTAAATCCATTATTTAATTTTTGAATTTTATACTTTTAACGCCTATTTTATCATACTCTTTGTGAGTACCGAACCATTTAATCTGTATGGATTTATATAAAAACAATACCCTAACTACTAACCGATAATGATTACCCATTATGTTTATAACCAAACGATTATCACCTATTAGGCTTGCATTAGCATAAACGGCTTTTAATTCTTGGAAATTTTTAAAATCACTACTCAAAAATTCATAATACCATTCAAACAACGCATTTTTAGCATCAGGATATTTTTTACTATATTCTAAAAGCGTTTTACGGTTAATTATATTGAACATTTAATAAAATAAGTTTTCTGATAGCAAACAAATGTAAGAAAGTTTTCTAATAGAAAACAAAAAAGCCGATAATTATATTTTATCGGTTTATTGTTAATTTAGCATATCTTTTTATTCTCTATCTGCCATTCATTATATTCTTTAAAACAATATTCGTGAAGAGAAATTAATCATAAATCTCCATTAAGGCTCGGCCACCATAGAAAACAGTTCATAATCATATTGAGCGTACTTTTTATATGAATCTTTATTTGAGGACAGCAAAATTAAATCATTTTTGGCTTGTATGTTCAGCCATAAATCTGGCGGGGTATGAAAAAAGTGACCAAACTTCATTGCCAAATCAATATTAAATTTTCGTTCGCCCAAAAGATACTTTTTAAGGTTGCCATCGGTGGTATTAAGCGCCAAAGCAAAACGTTTTTTAGTTAATTTTAAAACTTGCAAAAACTGCTCAACAAACATTTCTAAAGTGCAAATCTGACCTTCTTCACTGCAATTATTATCGGCATAACTTTCCATTTGGTATCTTATGGCCAACATTTCGTTTTTTATTTTTTGTGCTGACAACCGAGTTAAAGCAAGTTCATTTGCAATGCTTTTTAGGTTAGCCAATTTATCTTTGGATAAACGATTTACACCACTAGGTTTAATATCTACTTTATAATCGTTGTATTTTAAGTTTTCCATAAATATGTTTTTATAATTCTGTAGGTTCTAAATACCTTTTAATCAAATCTTCGCCGCCTTCATCCATTATTACCATTGTGCCACAAGCGTACAATTTTGCGTTGTATTTTTGCGAGTAAGTGCGCATCAGTTTTTGTTGATCTTCTTCTTTTTCTTCACTTACATCCAAAAATAATAATCCTTTATAGTCGCCTTTGCCCATTATCAAACTCAATTTAAAAGCATAAGCAATAAGACAGCCCGCAATGTTTTCGTATCTTTTATTAGGGTTTCTATTATGATGAGCTATTTCTAGGTATGCAATTGAAGGTATTGCTTTCTCTATCATCTCAAAAATCATACAACCTTCAATAATATTTGGGCTATCATCTGTAACCAATACATAACCAGTACAATTACGCTTCTTTACATGTTTGTTAAAATTAAAATTCCAATTTTGGTGTATCGAGGGCATTTCTTTCAATAACCCATTTCTGATTAAGGCATCAATATCTTTGTTTGTAGCTACCTCAATAATTGTAACCTTCATTTTTTAATTTTACACACCATCTTTACACAAAGATAAAAAATTATACAATATGTACAATTTAAAATAAAAAAAAAAGCAATAAGCTATCATCGGTGTTGAACCTAAAAAAAATTACAGTAAATCACTATAGGAACAGGATAATTCGAGTTAATTTATATCAATAAGCTTGTGAAACCTGATAAATAATTAATAAAATTTCTTTTATTAGCCTCACAATTGTTAAAATTGCAAATGCTTTTACAAAACCAGTTTTACCAACAACTAGCTGATATTTACAGCTATAACGAAATAAGCATATTATTAAAATGGATTGTTGAATATAAAAACACCCACCCTACCCAAATAAATTACGATTATATTTTAGCAGAATTAAAACTAGGAAAACCAATACAATATGTTTTAGCCGAGGCCGAGTTTTATGGTTTAACCTTTATTGTTAATCCAAATGTGCTTATACCCCGCCCCGAAACTGAGGAGCTGGTTGATTTAATTATTAACGAAAATAAAAACCAACCTATTACCATTCTAGATATTGGTACAGGCAGCGGCTGCATAGCAATTGCCTTACAAAAAAAAATGCCAAACGCTATGGTTTCGGGTTTAGATGTATCGGTAAATGCAATTGAATTGGCCAAACAAAATGCGCTATTAAATAACGTTAGTATTAATTTTAGTATTGATGATGCGTTAAACCTTAAGCCCAAAAACTACCCCAAATACCATATTATAGTAAGCAACCCACCTTACATTGCTAATGCCGAAAAAGCGGAAATGAGCCCCCAGGTTTTAGATTTTGAACCCCATTTGGCTTTATTTGTTGATGACAATAACCCTTTAATTTTTTATGATACTATTAGCAATTTTGCATTAAGTAACCTATTACCGCAAGGCAAATTGTATTTCGAGATTAACCAAAATTTAGGTCATCAAACACAACAAATGCTGGATAAAAAAGGCTTTAATGCCCAAATTATAAAAGATATAAACGGTAACGATAGAATTATTCTAGCTCAGCTACGGGGGTGAAACTGAGTAATGGTTTGGCGTAAAAAATCGCTATCTAAATGGGTATAAATTTCGGTTGTGGTGATACTTTGGTGGCCCAGCATTTCTTGTATTGCCCTTAAATCGGCACCACCTTCTATTAAATGTGTGGCAAAAGAGTGCCTAAAAGTATGCGGACTAATAGTTTTTGTTAAGCCAATTGCTTTTGCTAAATCTTTTATAATCATAAAAACCATAACTCGGCTAAGTTTTGTGCCTAAGCGGTTTAAAAAAATAAAATCTTCGTTTCCGGGTTTTATTTTTACGCTGTGGCGGATGGTTTGCAAATAAATTTCGAGGTGTTTTATAGCCGAACTTCCCATAGGTACCAAGCGTTCTTTATTGCCTTTACCTGTAACTTTTAAAAACTCAACATCGGCAAAATAGTTCGATAATTTTAATTCCACCAGCTCCGATACCCGCAAACCCGAGCCGTACATTACCTCCAACATAGCTTTATTGCGTATATTTTCTGATTTACTTAAATCAAGGCTATCAATTAATTGGTTAATTTCGGTAAGACTAAGTACATCGGGCAGTTTTCTGGTTGTGCGTGGTGCATTTATTAATAAACAAGGGTTTATAGTTATTAAATCCTCTTTAGCCAAGTAATTAAAAAATGCTTTTAAGCCGCTTATAATTCGGGCTTGACTGCTTGCCAACATACCAAGCTGGTTTACCCATTCTAAAAAATCTCTAATATCTTGTGCTACAACTTTGGTTGGATTTTTATCTTGCTTTGCAAAATTTAAAAACTGCTGTAATTTTTCAACATCGGCTAAATATGCCGCCACCGAGTTTTTAGAAAGCGATTGCTCTAATTTTAAGTATGCCGTAAAACCTTTAATGTGCGGTAGCCAGTTCATGCAGCGGTATTCATAATTTTATTTTATTGTGATTTTTTTAATTCGGGGATATTATATAGTCTTACAATTAATGCCCCCACAGCGTAAGTTAAGCAAATCGTAACTTATGAGTCAATGTCGTTTACTTAAGCAATATCTATATTCTTTTATACACCATATTGTACAATTTTTTAGGTTTGTGATTTCGAGGGTTTTTTCTGTTTAATCTTA
>REAS01000041.1 GCA_004294495.1 Sphingobacteriales bacterium | reverse complement strand
TATTTTTCTACCGAAAAAACAAATGAAAATATAGTGAAATTTAGTCGAAATTTGACATTTGTTTAGGCGTTTGGGACGCAATTATACAAGTTGGGTTAATTAAGATGAACATTAAACAGCATATTTATTATTTGATATTTACCATGCTTGAAGCATAAGTACAGTGGATTGGAAAAAGCCTATTGTTCTAATGGGTATTTTAAACTTTTACTAATTAAGTACTTATTTAAGATGATGGATACCTAAATTATAAATCTAATTTTAATACCTCTCAATTTTATTGTTTTTTCAATTTTCTTTTTTAATCAAAACAATCGGCCATTGCAAAAATTGTTTCCATAAAAAAGCCACCCTGCGTATGTCAAGGTGGCTTTAGGTTTAAAAAAATTAAATTTTATATTAAACTTACGCTACGGTTTACAAACTCGGTTAAGCTAGCACCTGTTAACATACCTTGAGAAAGCAATGCTAAATCAAAAGCTTGTTTGGCCAATTGGGTTTGCTCGGCTTCATCTGTACTGTTGGCAATGCGGGTTACTAATTTGTGGTTTCCGTTAATGGCAACTTTGTAGCTATCGGGCATATTGCCATAAAAACTCATACCGCCACCCATTGCAGCCATATCTTTCATACGGCGCATAAACTCGTCCATAGTTACGGTAACAGGCATTTCATCTGGGCTTAGGGCATCAATTTCTACTTGGTAAACTGGCTTGTTTATTGCTTTTTCAAAAACCTCTTTTACTTTTTTAGTTTGATCTTCGCTTAAAACGTGTTCCATTTTTTCGCCTTTGTCAATCAATTTATCGGCCACGCCACTATCAACTCTTTTTAATTGAGTTTTATCCAATTTTTGCTCTAACTGACTAACAAAATGGCTATCAATTGGCGAATCCATCAACAACACATCGTAATCTTTTTTATGTGCCGATTGTATAAAAGCATCCTGTTTTGCAGGGTCAACCGTGTAAATGTAAATTACGTTACCATCTTTATCGGTTTGTGCGCCTTCTACTTTTGTGCGGTATTCATCTAAAGTAAAGTACTCTTTTTGGGTGTTTGTTAATAAAGCAAAATCTTTGGCTTTATCGTAAAATTTCTCTTCGCTCACCATTCCGTATTTTACAAAAAGGCCAATATCTTCCCATTTGGTTTCGTAGGCTTTACGGTCTTTTTTAAATAGTTCGGCCAGTTTTTCGCCTACTTTTTTAGTAATGTAGCTGTTAATTTTTTTAACGTTACCATCGGCTTGTAAAAAGCTACGCGATACGTTTAAAGGAATATCTGGCGAATCTATAACGCCGTGTAACATCATTAAAAACTCGGGAACAATATCTTTAACCTCATCGGTAATAAATACTTGGCGGCTGTATAATTTAATTTTGTTGCGTTGTATTTCAAAATCCTTTTTAAGTTTTGGGAAATATAAAACTCCGGTAAGGTTAAAAGGATAATCTACGTTTAAGTGAATCCAAAACAAAGGGTCTTCCGAGTAAGGGTAAAGTTCTTTGTAAAAATTAAGGTAATCTTCGTCGGTTAAATCGGCAGGTGCTTTTGTCCAAACCGGTGTACCCGAGTTTATAATATTATCAACCTCAACAGATGTGTATTTGGCTTTGCCTTCTTCGTCTTCGCCATCTTCAATGCTTTCAGATTTAGTACCAAATTTAACAGGTACTGGTATAAATTTAAAGTATTTTTCTAGTATGGTTTCTAGTTTATTTTTATCCAAAAACTCTTCCGATTCGGCATTAATGTGCAACGTAATTTCGGTACCACGGGTGGTACGTGTGCCTTCGGTAATTTCGAAAGTGGTGCTGCCATCGCAAATCCAACGGGCTGGTTCGGCACCTTCTTGGTACGATAAAGTGTTGATTTCTACATTATCCGACACCATAAAGGCCGAGTAAAAACCTAAACCAAACTTTCCTATAATTTCGTTGGCATCTTTAGCATCTTTAAATTTCTCTACAAACTCGGTAGCACCCGAAAATGCAATTTGGTTAATGTATTTTTTGATTTCTTCGGCCGTCATACCTAAACCGTTATCGGTAATAGTAATGGTTTTTTTATCGGCATCAAACGCAACTGCAACTTGTAAATCACCAACTTCGCCACCGTATTGGCCTAATGATGATAAACGTTTTAATTTTTGGGTAGCATCAACAGCGTTAGATACCAGTTCTCGCAAAAATATCTCGTTATCCGAGTATAAAAACTTTTTAATAATGGGGAAAATGTTTTCGGTATGGATGGATATCGACCCTTTTTCTTGTATCATATTTTAAATTTTGAGTTTTTTTATGTTAATACTAGCCTATATACAAGGGTTGTTCCAAAAGATTAAAAAATGCCAGTTTGACAGTTTGGGTAAATTTTTTGTTGCGTTTTGTCGGTTGTGGGGGGAGGATTTTGGGATAAAGGAAGATTGTTTTGTGTAAAGTTATCGGGGTTTGTTAGCCAAAATAAATTGTAAAAAATGTTTTTTTTGATAAAGTAAATTGTGTTTAAAGAAAATAGTTTTAAAAATTGAATATATGAGTTTAACCCAACTTGTATAATTGCGTCCCAAACGCCTAAACAAATGTCAAATTTCGACTAAATTTCACTATATTTTCATTTGTTTTTTCGGTAGAAAA
>REAS01000165.1 GCA_004294495.1 Sphingobacteriales bacterium | reverse complement strand
ATATACTACTTAAAAATACAACAAAAAGCGCATATAAAAAAATCATTTTTGATTAAAATATCGTGTACTTTTGCTTAAGTAAACGACATTGATTTGTAAACGAAAACACCAATTTACAGGCAGCTTCGCCAGCTATAGAAAGTACACGATTGTTTTCGTTGATAGGCGTAGGGGTAGAAACCTTGCAATGGTTTGCGATTTTAATTATGGCAATATCGGCAATAAGTGTTTTTATAAGTTTATTTAACTCCTTAAAAAACCGCAAATACGATTTAGCAATTATGCGAACTTTAGGAGCTTCGAAAACCAAAATATTTTTAATTGTAATTACCGAAGGTTTCTTTTTATCGCTTATGGGCACAACTTTAGGTTGGTTATTTGGGCATTTAGCAATAGAATATGTAGCTGGCTTTCAGGATGCTGGGCAAGCAAAATTAACAGGTTTAACGTTTTTACCTTTAGAGGGGTTTTTGATTTTGGTAGGATTGAGCACAGGTATTTTTGCTGCAATTATTCCCGCAGTAGCGGCTTATAGGTATAATATTTCTAAAATTTTGGGGGGAAGTTAGAATTATTTTAGCAATCCTTAAATGCAATTTAGTTGCATTTAAAAAATGTTATCCTACCTTTACGAAAAAAATAATATGCAAATAAAAAAACTTCCCGTAACCGTATTGAGCGGTTTTTTAGGTACAGGCAAAACCACACTTTTAAACCATATACTTCATAACAAAGAAAACCTACGTGTTGCTGTAATTGTAAACGATATGAGCGAGGTTAATATTGATGCCCAATTGGTTAAAAACGAAGGGACACTTTCGCGTACCGAAGAAAAATTGGTAGAAATGAGCAACGGTTGTATATGCTGTACACTGCGAGAAGATTTGATGATAGAGGTAGAAAAGCTTGCCAAAGAAAACCGTTTCGATTATTTATTGATAGAAAGTACAGGCATATCCGAACCTATACCTGTTGCCCAAACTTTCACTTTCGTGGATGATGAAAAAGGTATAGATTTATCTAAGTTTAGCTACGTGGATACGATGGTTACCGTGGTAGATTGTTTAAACTTTTTTAAAGATTTTGGTACCGATGAGCGCCTACAAGATCGTAACCTTACCGAAACATTAGAAGATACCCGAACTATTGTAAACCTACTAACCGACCAAATTGAATTTGCAAACGTAATTATACTTAACAAAACCGATTTGGTAAAGCCAGGCGATGTAAAACTTTTAAGGGCTTTAATTAATAAACTTAACCCCGAAGCTAAAATTATTGAAAGCCAGTTTTCTAAAATAGATTGTAAAGAAATACTAAATACAGGCTTGTTTGATTTTGAAACGGCATCAAACTCGGCCGGCTGGATAAAGGAATTAAACGAAGAGCATACGCCCGAAACAGAAGAGTATGGCATATCATCAATGGTGTTTAGAAACAACCGCCCTTTTCATCCCGCTAGATTTACCAAATTTTTAAATGAAGATTTCCCTAACAATATTATACGCAGCAAAGGTTTATTTTGGATGGCCAATGCGCCCGATAATGCTGTAAATTTTTCGCAAGCTGGTGGTTCGTCTCGTATGGAAAGTGCTGGTGTTTGGTGGGCAAGTATGCCTTTTAACGAACGCATTACCTACCAAGATTTTGTGGAAAATAAAGATTATATTGAAGGCAAATGGTCGAAAGATTTTGGCGATCGCTTAAACGAACTTGTTTTTATTGCCCAAGATTTTGATAAAGACGATTTGCAAAAACAATTGGAATCTTGCTTATTAAACGATGAAGAAGTTTTGCTTTACAAAAGCGGGTATAGGTTTGATGATTTGTAAATGTGTTGTAAAAAAAACCATTGTTATTGTTGCTAATAAGGATAAATATATTTATAAATTTTTGTTAAGTATTGGATTTTTAAAGCTCGTTAATTTAAGTTTTAACGAGCTTTTTTAATTTTTGTAAAAGCAATTGCAATGTTTATAAACCATTATTTGTAATTTTAAAAAATATGCCAGATATCCAAATCCATAATCAATTATTAGCAAAGCACAACCTTAAAATAACAGCACCTCGGTTAAGCGTTTTGGCTGTTTTAAACTCGAGGGAAATGGCAACATCGCAACCTAATTTAGAGCAATTATTAGGCAAGCAAATTGATAGAGTTACCCTTTATCGCACTTTAGCTACTTTTGAAGAAAAAGGAATTATACACAAAGTGATGGGCGCAAACGGTACATCAAATTATGCTTTATGCTCTACCGCTTGTACCCAACACCAACATCACGACCAACACGTACATTTTAACTGTACCCAATGTTTAAACGTGTATTGTTTAGATAAACTTGAAATACCGCAACTACAAATCCCGGATGGTTTTACTACAAATAAAATAGATTTAATGGTAAGTGGGGTGTGTAATAATTGCAATTTGGTGGGTTAAAAAACTTGATTATAAAAAGGTATTTTAATTTAAAAATGCTTAAGCTCATAGTTTGTGCTACGGCCACCTTCTTTTTCTTGCTGTAAAATTCCTTTTTCTATTAAATCTTTAATATCACGCAAAGCGGTATCGGGCGAACATTTGGATATTTTTGCCCATTTAGATGTTTTTAACTTTCCTTCAAAACCATCCAATAGTTTGTTTATTAAAAGTTGTTGTCGGTAATTGAACAGTTTGTTCTGGTTTATTTTCCAAAACTCTGCTTTACGCAATACTTTTTGTAAAGTGTTTTCTGTTGCTATTAAAGCACCTTTTAAACACCGCAGAAACCAGTCCAACCATTCGGTAATGTCGCCATTACTGTGTTGATTTTTTTGCAAAATAGCATAATACTGTTTTCTTTCTACCATTATTTGGCCCGACATACTATAAAATCGTTCCGTACAATTATCAGCATAACTAAGTATCATATCTGTAATAGCTCTAGCAATTCGGCCATTGCCATCGTCGAAAGGGTGAATAATTATAAACCAAAAATGTGCAATAGCAGCTTTTAAAACAGGGTCTATATTTGTTTCGTTAGCAAGCCAGCCAATAAATTTGTTCATTTCTGATTTTACTAAATGGGTGTCAACAGCTACGTAATGAATTTTTTCTTTGCCCATTGCTCCCGAAACTATTTGCATTTTACCAGTACGGTAATTACCTACTTCTATTTTATACATACCGCTATAACCTGTTGGAAATAAAGCGGTATGCCATCCAAATAAACGCTCCTCGGTTAGCGGGTTTTTAAAGTTTTGAGTAGCATCAAGCAGTAAATCTACAATGCCCTCAATACTTCTATCGGCCGTTACTAAGCCTGCATTTTCTATCCCTAATCGCCTTGCAATTGACGAACGAACTTGCTGGTAATTAAGGTTTTCTCCTTCTATTTCCGATGATTTTACAACATCAAGTGTAAGTGTTGTAAGTGTAGCTTCTTCTTTTGCTAAAAAACCAAGGGCGTTCATTTGTCCCGAAATTTTACCTTGCAAATGTCTTACTTCGCCAAATATGGCATTTATAGCTTCATCTTTCCAGATAAAGTTAGGCCAGTTTTTATACTCATAAATATATTTTGCCACGGTTTGTAAATTAACTAGTGGTAAATAGGGTCTGCTGAAAAACTCAAACATTACCACAAACCAATATTGGTTTGTGGAGTAAGCCCATCTTTACACAATGTTAATTTATCTTTTATCATTTCAGTAATTTTAAGCTGAAACATTGTTAGCATTACCAAAAAATTCCCCCAAAATAATTTGCAAATTTTTACCCACAGGGATGCCATCCCCGCCAGCTTGACAAGGTTAAGCACCATAAAGATGCTGGCAATCCAAGATTCGCTGGTATGTTTTAAACGAGCTTTGATGTTACCTAAACCATAACCTGTTTTTGCTTGTCCAAACTTATCTTCTATCGGATTTCTTTCCCCTGGTCTTACGTATTCTTTCTCTACCGCCGATGGTCTCCCGAGTGGCTTTGCCAAAAGCTTGATGTTCATCTCCTTTAACGTCTTTCGGTTTACTCTCGTACAATATATTTGATCGGCTAAAACCTCCTTTGGGTAATACCCAAAGCGTTTTTTGTAGTTTTCTACATAACTCATCATATGTGATCCCTCGTTAAAGGCATCCCAACTCAACTCGTCTAAAAAAGCATATCCATCTACTAGCGAAACGTGTATTTTTGAACCGAACTCTACCTTTGCCGTACTCTTTCCCCTTACAATTGGCCGTACATGTGGCTGGTGAATGCTCACTATTCGATGGTCTACCGAATGTGTTTTAGCCTCATACATTTGTAGCTGTTGCTGATAAAGTGTGTGCACAACCATTAGGTATTTTTGTTGTTTGGGCTTTAGTGGGAAGGTATCGCATTTATCTAAAAGGTTATCTATACTTTTTAGGTTACGTTTCAAAAAACCCAGTTGTTTGCGTATTGATTTTCTAATTTCCCCCTTGCCTTTTTGCTTCTTTTGCGCAATGTTTAAGTAGGCTTTACGAGCTACCTTTCTGTACGTTCGAGGCTTCTTTAGGTGCAAGCTTGGGTTGTAAATAATATCTATCAACTCTTCTGTTTTTTCTCTAGCGTCCGATAATAGATCAATATCTGTTGGGTATGCTATATCTTGTGGACAAGCGGTGGCATCAAACAATACACGCCCTTTATGGCTAACAGGTGCATCTTTTTTTGTTTTATCTAATTCTATAACTTCGCTTTGGATACTGTTATGCTTATTATCATCGTTCTTTACGCTTGGTGGCATTTGTTTTTTGCTGATCATATTTTGATGAAGAGAGAGAATTTTATCATTTATCTCATTTATCAACTCTTTGCCCATTCTGTTTCTAAATTCAACAAATAAGGAAGCATCAAAAGGGGGGGCGTTGCTAAAACTGGTATAGCCCAAAAAGTATTGCATATACATATTTTCGCTTATCTGAGCTACCGTTTCTCTATCATCAAGGTTGCAAATATGTTTGATAATTATTGAGCCAATGACTACTCGTGGGCTTATAGCTGGTCTTCCTGTGCTACTTATCCCTATTTGTTTAAGGTAGATATTGCACACCTCATCCCACGGTAGGGCATTACCTAAAATTACCCATCGGTTGCTCGCACTTAAATTTTGTGAAAATGGGGTCTCGAAACCTGATAATACGAGCTGCTTAGGGCTGACATAATTTGGGGTGGATGCAAGCCTTTTATGTGGTTTATTCATATTTCTTTGCACTTTATGTTGCTAATATAGGTATATCAAGCTGATTGTCAAAAGATATAGAGTTAAACAGCAGACCCTAAATATACGGTTTATTCCCCGCAAATTTGCGGAGAATAAACTATTTAATCTCCGCATTTTTTTTTCAAAAAAAATATCAGAATAATAAAATTATATAAATTGAGTTTTTTTGCAATAAGCCCTTAGTGCAAATCCCAAATAGGTAAACATAACTCATATTCGTTCCAAACAATATCGCCATATTGGACATTAAAGTTTTTGAAAAGTGATTTATTTAATTCTTTTCAAGTCATTTTGTTTAAATTAAAGAAAAAAATTTCCCGGAATCAATAACCTAAACTACCTGAAGATTAAATTTTTATACACAATTTAAAAGATGCAGTATTTTAGTTTAACCACCCTTTTTGTTTTAGCATTGGCATATTATCGTAATTTGTTGCAGGTTTACCAATACAAAAATATCCAAGTGGTTTATACCATTCGGGAATATTCATAATTTTCTTTATTTTTTTTGAATTGGTAATACTTACCCAACCTAAACTAAATCCTTGGGCGGTAAGTGCTAACCAAAAATTTTGAATAGCACAGCAAACACTCCAATCTATGGTTTCTTTCATACTTTGTACACCAATAGTATAATCTTTTAAAGTACTATGATCACTACAAATTATTAAACCTAAGGGTGCCTCTAAAATCGCTTGAAGTTGTAAACCCTTATATATTTCTCTTCTTTTTTCATCTTTAATTTTAGCCAATGCTTTATTACTCTCATCTAAAAAAAGGTCATAAATTTTTTGTTTTTTTTCTAAACTATCAACAAATATAAATCTAGAAGGTTGTGTTAAACCAACTGAAGGGGCGTTGTTTGCTGCTTCTAAACAAAGTTTTAAGACACTATCAGGTACAATATCGTTAGTGAAATGCCTAGTGTCTCTGCGTTTTATAATTGCTTCAAATAAATCCATAGTAAAAAATAATTGTTGAATAGCATTTTTATTTAACGGTAATAGGTAGCCCCGAAACCATAAAAATTGCTTTATTGGCAACCTTAGCAATGTGTTGGTTTACCCAGCCTTGCAAATCAGTAAAGTCTCTACCATTTTTGGTATCGGCGTGTAAGCCCATACCTATTTCGTTCGAAATAATAATTAAAGTAGCATCAATAGCTTTTAGTTTATCAAATTCGGCTTTTATTAAGCTTAAGCAAGTTTCAATATTGTATTGGTTATCAACAAAGTAATTGGTTATCCATAGGGTGATACAATCAATTACTACCACTCGGTTTTTTAATTGCTGTGTGGCAATATGGGTTTCTATTTCTAAGTTTTCCCAACGGTTATCTCTATCGGTTTGATGTATTTTTATTCGCTTTTCAAAATCGTTATCCCATTTACGGGCTGTTGCTAAATAAATAGGGTTGTTAGATAAACTTAACGCTAACGTTTGTGCATAACTACTTTTACCCGACCTTGCCCCACCTGTAATGTAATAAATCATTAATTTTAATTTAAAATCGTTATTAAAAGCCCAACAAATTTAAAGCAATGAAAATAAATATAAACCGTATTTTAGTTAGATACTTAAAAAAAAGCGGTAATCACTTACCGCTTTTTTTTATAATCTAAACAATACAAGTTTAAGCCATTACTTCTTGCCTCTTCAATACCGTAAACTTAGCTTGCGCCAACTCAAAACCACCATACAATAATGCACCATACACTAAGTTACCTAACAGTAAATTTCGCTCGAAAGGTATGGCTGCAATTAACGATTGGTAATAGCCAGTAATATCTTTGTTGTATAATGTACCTGCTAACCAAGGTTGTATATCGGTAAGTAACCAATGCACCAATACCGATGCCATTGCACCCAGTAAAACTGTACCAGCATTTACCTTTTTAATTAGGCTTCCTATAAATACCATAATGGCAAAACTGGCGTACACCCATAAAAAGCCATCGTAAAAAAGCGTCCATTGGCCGGTGTAGCTATAGGTAACAAATATATCGGAAACTAATAAAATAAGCAATGGCACTAAATAGGCTTTATATTTAGTAGTAAAATAAGTACCACCAAATAAGGCAATTGCACCTATGGGGGTAAAGTTACTCATAACCGTATGTTGGCCTAAGTATATAAAACGAGTTGCAGCTGCGGCAATTATAATAAATACTAGAACCCAATTACGTAAGTTTATTTTGTTTAAAGACATATCAAATATTTTAAAATGTAAATCTATAAATTCTTAAGCGATTAAAGAGGTTGTTTTTACTTATTGATAAAAATAACACCATTTGGAGATATTCCAGTAGTTAACACATATTTTTTCTTTCCATCTTTATCAAAACAAAAAACTTCGCCCCTGCTAGTATAATTTTTGGCATCGGTTATAAATACTTCGCCTGTTAGGTTATCAACATCAACTCCATAAGGCGATGTAATTACTGTACCATCGGTTACAAATTGTTCTTTTACAACAGTTTCTGTTTGTACATTAAATATTTTAGCTCCGCCTGTTACAGTAAAAAACGCTAAATCGCCAGTAATGGTCATATTACTTCCGTTAAAATTATCAAAAGTAGTTTTAACCAAATCTGTTTTACTATCAATAATGGTTAAGGTTGGTTTAACATCATCGTAATTACCTACCGATTTTATGTAAACATCGCCATATTGGTCGGCGGTTACGCCATTAGGGTTTAGGGTAACGGTAATTTTTTTAATCTCGGTTAAAGTTAGTAAATCAATAACCGAAACGGTTTTATCGTAATTTGGGTAATCTAAACCGCCTGAGTTTGCTACATATAATTTACCGTTGGCAATGGCCATTTGTTCGGGGTTACGCCCTACGGTAATATATTTTTCGATAGTTAAACTTGCGGTATCTAATACGGCTACGGTACCATCGTAACTACTAATAAATGCTTTGTTGTTGTTAAAAACAATGTAACGTGGTTGCCTATTTACATTTTGATCGGTTTTAAAAGTAAACTGTTTAATTGATTTTGCATTTCGGGCATTTAATACCTCAACAGTACTTGATGCGTTTACTATAATGTACATTTTTGAACCATAAATTTGCGCATCGTTGCCAGTATCTCCTAAGCCACGGTAGTTTTCTTGTTTAAAAATATCGGCTGTTAATATTTTACCTTCAAAATCGTAATAACTTAACGATGAGTTGTTTTGATTAAACCCGCCTTCGTTTAAAATATAAATCCCTTTACGTACAGGAACAATGTCTGGTAAAATTTCTTCGTTAGTGTTTTTACGACAGCCAATAATACTGGTTGCTACTACTAATAATGCAATGCTTTTGATTGCTGTTTTTTTTAAATTCATAATTTTTATTTTTAATTTATATACTTGTTTTTAGTGAAATTCTGGTGCTTGTACTTGGCATTGGATAACTGCGTATTACCGAGTACGGTGTGTTAAATAAGTTATTAATTTCTACGGTTGAGGTAAAGGGAAAATGGCCAATTTTAAAATTATAGCTGGTTGATAAATCGGAAATAAAAAACCCCTTCACAAAAAATTCGGGACTATTATCGCTTAAATAATACCGCCCCGACGAAAATATTTGGTTATAAAAAATGCCCCATCTTGCATTTTTTATGCCTACATTATTGCAAAAGGTATGTTGCGGCGTATAAGGTATTTGGTTATTGTAAGTTATACTTTTTGCATCGGAAACATCTAAAGCTAATTGGTAGGTATAGTTTCCCGCAAAAACAAAGTTCCAGTTTTTATTAATTTTGTAGTTCAGGTTCGATACAAAATCTACCCCATAAATATTAACTTTTCCTAGGTTATAAATGCTCCAAACAAATAAATCTTTGTTGGGTACGGCTATGATTTTATCGGTTATGGTATTAAAATAAGCATCTGCGCTAAGCGATACATAATTTAATTTATTACTTAAAGGCTTGTTAAATGTTGCGCCAATGTTGTATTGGTTTACGTTTTCGGGGTTTAAATTACGGTTACCAAAATTGGTGTAGTACAAATCGTTAAAGGTTGGGTTTCTAAATATATTTTTATAAAATGCTCTTAAATTTATTTCGTTATTAGCTTTATACAAAACCATAAATGTGGGTGACCATTTTTTTCGCTGGGGCGGATTTTGCCCTTTATCAACCCTTTCGTTTATGTTGGTTTGTAAAATATTAGCATTAAAATTCCACTTTTTGTATGTTAACGCACTACCAAAAACTTGCAACAAAGTTAACCTAGTTGGGTAAGCAAAATTTGGTAAATTGGTTTCCAACTTGTTTATAAAACCATCAACCGAATAGTTGAAACTTACTGTTTTATTGAGTTGGTAATTTGCAGCTACCGATTGGTAAAGCTCTTGTTGGGTAAATTGTTGGTTTAATTCTCGTTGTTGGTTTAAATAAACAGGGTCGAGGTATTTGGTATAATTTTTAGAGATTTTATTACTGAAAAGCAAATTAATTTTATTACCCAAAGCTTGCTTAAAAACGGTTTGCAAGTAAAAATCATTTTCCCATAAACGTTGCCTAGTTATTGGGTTATAAAATATAACTGCACCAGGTAAACCTCTTTGGCTTTGGAAAATATTGGCTCTAATAAATATACTATTTTGGGTATTAAAGCTACCGTAAACGCTGGCATCTAGCTGTAAAGTTGCTATATCGCCATTGTTTCGTACAACTAAAGTATCGCTACCATCGCCATCAACTTTGTAATTATAGCGTCCGTGTGCCTTTTGCAGGGATGAGTTTACAATGTAAGTCCATTTATTATTGATTTTTTGTTGCCATTGCAAAACCGGATTTATTAACCCGAATGAGCCTGTGGTAAATTTTGCAACAACTTTAAAAGTGCGTAAACTATCTAAAACGGGTTGTATAGTTTTAATTACAATTACACTTGCGGCCGCATAAGCTTTAGCTGTTTGTGGCAAATCAGTAGGTTGGGCGTTGTATAAACTTATGGTTTCTACGTTATCTAAAACAAATTTACTAAAATCTATTTGCCCGTTTTGGCTATCGGTTATCGCTACACCATCGTACAAAACTGAAGTATGGTTTGCCCCTAAACTACGTACCGAAACTGTTTTTAACCCTCCAATTCCGCCATAATCTTTAACATTTACCCCTGCAAAATTGCGTACGGCATCGGCAACGTTAAATGAGGCATATTGTTTAAAATTAGCATTGCTTATTTGTTGAGTGGGAGTTGCATAAATTATTTTTTTTACAGCTGAAACTTTAACTTCACGCAGTTTAAGTAAACTATCTTGCGCAAAAGCGCAATTTATACAGCTACTTAAAATAAGCAGCCTGCTAAAGAAATTTTTTTTGTTAAAAAAATAAAATACCATTACGTTGCAAGTTTTTACTTACAGCACAATGCGTTAAAAAAAATCAAATGAAAATACCCTGAAAAAATGTACTCGCACTCAAAAGCTTCAATCCGCGAAAGCTGTGAATTTATTTTATAGTGGCAGGTATTCTGACTTACTCCTTGTTTTTACCGCCTTCCCATTTTGCTTGCGCAATACAGTGACAATTTTTTGATTGAAAAACAATTTAATAGAGCTTACAGCTGCGGGACAGTCCTGGAATTACACCTGGTTCCCTTTTAACTCCGATAGCAATATCGGAGACCATTATTGGTCAAAAGTAATAAAGTTTACTTTAATGTGAAATAATATTGATAGATTTTTAAATTTTTTGTAAAATTGGTATGGTTATGGGTATTATTTAATAAAATTAAAAATGCCTATTATTATGAAAATATTGTTACACCATAATATAATTTCTGGTTTAAAAATTGGGGATAAAAAATACAGTCCCCGTCATTTGCCGAATATTTTTCTTTCAAATGCAAATAAAATAAAGGAGGTAATTACTATAAGCCAAGTTTTTAAAATGAACTTGATTTATTTTACAATTGCATTAAGTATAATATTATTACTGGCTTTTATACAACTTTTTAATGTTGATGATAGCATTAAAATAGTTTTAGGTGGCGTAATGGACATTTGTGGTGTTTTTTTGGAGACGTTGGTTCCATGTGGACAAAAATGGTGGTCTAATTTTAGCAGGATTTTGTGGGGATAAATATT
>REAS01000164.1 GCA_004294495.1 Sphingobacteriales bacterium | reverse complement strand
TAAGATTAAACAGAAAAAACCCTCGAAATCACAAACCTAAAAAATTGTACAATATGGTGTATAAAAGAATATAGATATTGCTTAAGTAAACGACATTGCCAACTAAATTATAAAGCGAATGTAAAGCAGCTACATAAAGATAAGCATTTCTCCTATGCGCCACACAATAAAAATAAAGGTAATTTAAAACAACTCCAACAAAAAAAGTTGCGAGCATATATAGCCAACTATAATCGTGTAATACACCAAATAAAATTGAAGGTAAAATTATACGTAAATAAAAAAGTTTAAGATTTTTTAAAATGTAATAAGGTAGAATTTGGCATAAAAAAGTTTCTGTTAGTGGTGCAAATACAACGGCTAAAAAAAAGAGTGACTTTTTGCTAAAACTATCAAAATCACTATCACCCTCTAAATTAATGGAAAAATAATCTGATATGTATAAAAAAATGTTTGCATTAACCATTAGCAAACCAAAGCATATAATTAATACAAAATAAAACTTTGTTTTTTTATGATTTAAAAAGTTTTCTTTAATTTTATGATATAGTAAATTCACCAATAAATATTTTTATGATTAACTACGATTCAACAATTTTATTAAAAAAAGCTTTAGGTATCAATTTAATTAATAAAAAGCAACTTACTAAAATAGATAATCGCATAACTATACTAATAAGCCCATTTTCTATACCGTAACTACCAAAAAACAATTCGTTTTGGCTTTTAAACATTATGCTAAAATAGCCGTGATTTACTTCACTACTCATTGGCAGGCTGAAAAAGAATTGACTATAATTCCAAGCAGTATGAATAGCAATTGGGTAGATAATTGTTTTCGACTTATAATAAGCAATACAATAAACTGTGCCCCCTAATAAATAAGAGAAAAACGATATGTAATTATAACCAATAAAAGGGAAATGACATAAAGAAAAAACAAAACTTGTGAATAAACAACTAAACCAAAAATACTTTGTTTTTGAATATAGTTTGCCGAAAAAGTAATATCTAAAAACAATCTCTTCCCAAACACCTGTACCTAAACACAACAAAAAAGACATGGCTAAACTATTTAAGCCTATCCTTATCTGCTTAATTTCTAACCAATTAAATAACCATAACAAAACCAAGATTAATGTAAAAACTGTAATAGTATTTAAAAACCCAATTGTAAAAATAGTGGTATTTTTAATTATTTTAACTTTATTCATCTGGTTTAAAAGCGAATAGCATTTTATAGCTATTCGCTATGTTTGATTTATACACCTGTTGATAAATCCATTCTTTTAGGGTCATTAACCCAATCTGATATTGCTTTATTTGCTCTACCAATATAATAAAAAACAGCTCTTGTGATACCGTCACCTCCTCTTATTTCTCTAACTTCTGCGTCAGATAAATCAATTAGCTTACTATTTTTCTCAATAGTTAATACAAAATTTTTCATAATAATTTTTAACCATTAAAAGTTTTACCTGAATTTCCTCTTTTAAAAGCAGCAACATTTGCATTCCAGTCTTCAATAACATTATAGGCAAATGTTGCAACAGCTGATTGCCATAACCAAGGGTATGCACCACCTTCTACATCTAATAACTCCTTCGAGTTTAACTCTTGCAAGTTTAACCCATTCAATTCTAAATTTTTCATAACATTTTAATTTATTTTTTTTACCTACTATTACAGGGTTTCGGTGTACCCTTGTTTTGTTGCAACACTGTAAAAATATGCGGAACCACTCCTGTAAAAAAGTAGTGGGAAAAATAAATTTATTTTTATTTTAAAATAGGTAAAATGGGGGGTTATTAACATTTACGCCCCTTCAAAAATCATAAAAATCTTTTAATTCAATTTGTAATGCTTTTGCTAGTGCAATGGCTGTTATTAGGGTAATATTTACTTCGCCACGTTCTATATTACCCACTTGGTTTTTAGATATACCTGCTAATAACTCTAGTTTTTGTTGTGATAATTTTTTGCTTATACGGATGTGGCGCAGGTGCTCACCAAATTGTTTTAATACCGTTTCATCCCTGTTGTTTATCACAGTGGTAAGATGAGCGATAATAAAAAACAAAACCACCCAATATATTTGGTATTTTGGATTTAGTTTTTAATATTTGGGCTTAATTATTTTCTGTCAACTTTCACAACATTTTTGATAAGAATATTGATTTTATGATAAAAACGCTTTTATATCCTTACACAATGCCCAACTTATTAAAAACTATTTTAAAAAAATAAGCAATAAATTTGCACATATCGTTTTTTTTTTTGCACTTTTGAAATATCAACTAATTTTACCTAACCTACTATGAAAAAACGCTTAACAAATTAAAACACTCAATTTTTAAATCCCAAAACTTTCTATAATTAATGTAAAAACCCCAAGCCTAAACCTAAAAAACAAATGCTACAAACTGATGATGTTTCTACCTTAAATATCAGTTACCGCCACACCATTGCGGTTAAAAGTCAGTTAATTTATACTTCGGTTTTAGCGGCTATTGTAATCACATTTGCTTTGCTGCCATTTATAAAAGTTGATGTAAGCATAAAAAATACGGGTATGTTACAGCCCACGCTCGAAAAAACCGATTTACTTATCCCGGTAAACGGTCATATAAATTTTATTAATTTACAAGAAAACCTAAAGGTAAAAGCAGGCGATACCTTACTAAAAATAGATGCCAGTTTAAACCAACAACAACACCAATTAAATTTAGTTCGTATAGACCAATTAAATACAATGTTGCAAGATATTAAGTTAATGTATAGTGCATTAACCAAAGTAAATTTTGTAAATATCCACCTAAAAACCAGCAATGCACAATATACTTCGGCCTGGCAACAATTAATTTATCAGCTAAAAGCTTCGGCTATTAAAAAATCACAAGCCGAAAAAAACTACGACCGCCACCAAACCCTTTATACCCAAAAAGTATTGAGCACTGCCGAGTTTGAAACCATACAAACCGCATATAACCAGGCTATTGCCGATTATGACTATTTGATAAAACAAGCCCAAACGCAATGGCAAGCTGAGGCTAACCAGTACCGTACCGAGTTAAGTAGCTTATACCAAAAACAAGCCGATTGGCAAGAGCAAGAACGCTATTACACCTTGGTTGCGCCTGTAAATGGGTCGTTACAAAATATTAAAGGTTTACAAAAAGGTGCTAACGTGTATAGCAACCAAAAAATAGCCGAAATTTCGCCCGATTTAGGTTTAATAGCAGTTTGCTATGTTAGCCCTGCCGATATTGGTTTAATAAAAAAACAACAAAAAGTGCGCTTAATGGTTGATGCTTTTAACTATAACCAATGGGGAATTATGGATGCAAAAGTAATTGATATTGCTGATGATATTTTAATTACACCCGATAATCGCCCAGTTTTTAAAGTAAAATGCCTTCTGAAACGCAACTATATGAAGCTAAAAAATGGATACAAAGGGCAACTTAAAAAAGGGATGACTTTTGGGGCTAGTTTTTTTGTGGCTAGGCGTAGCCTTTTTCAATTGCTTTACGATAAAACCGATGACTGGCTAAACCCCAACACCCTAAAAAAATAAGTGAATGACTACCCGTGTAAAGCAAAGAGATATAACCGATTGCGGTGCTGCCTGTTTGGCATCGGTTGCGGCACATTATAAATTAAACTTGGCCGTTTCTAAAATTAGGCAATACGCAAGTACCGATAAAAAGGGTACTAATGTATTGGGAATGACCGAAGCCGCCCAAAAACTAGGCTTTGATGCAAAAGGCGTTAAAGGTCCTTTCGATAGTTTATTTAAAATACCCTTGCCTGCCATTGCACATGTAGTGGTAAAAGAAGTGTTGCATCATTTTGTGGTAATTTATAAAGCTAGTGCAAAGCATATTACGGTAATGGACCCAGCCGATGGGCAGGTGCATCAAATAAAACACGAGGATTTTAAAAAAGAATGGTCGGGCGTATTAATTTTATTGCTGCCCAACCAAGATTTTAAACCCGCCGACGAAAAAATTACCGTAAGGGCTAGGTTTTGGCAACTGATAAAACCCGAACGTAGCGTGTTGGCGCAAGCTTTATTCGGCGCAATGGTTTACACCATTTTGGGTTTATCCACATCTATTTATGTACAAAAAATTGTGGATAATGTACTTACAGGCGGCAATACCAACTTGTTAAATATGATGGGGGTTGTAATGTTGGTGTTGGTATTTTTTCAGCTATTTATTGGTTCGGTAAAATCAATATTCACACTTAAAACAGGGCAGGTTATTGATGCCCGTTTAATTTTAGGCTATTACAAACACTTACTAAAACTACCGCAACAATTTTTTGATACCATGCGAGTAGGCGAAATTACTTCTCGAATAAACGATGCCGTAAAAATACGTGTTTTTATAAACGATGTAAGCATTAACCTAGCTGTAAACGTGTTTATCGTTATTTTTTCGTTTGCAATGATGTTTACCTATTATTGGAAACTGGCACTTATCATACTCATATCCTTACCCTTATATCTTTTGGTATATGCAATTACCAACAATATTAACAAGAAAGTACAGCGCAAATTAATGGAAAGCGGTGCTGAACTAGAGCCGCAATTATTAGAAAGCCTAAATGCAATTAACACCATTAAGCAATTTGGTTTAGAAGAACACGCCAACAACATTACCGATATACGCTTTATAGCATTGCTAAAACTCATTTATAAATCAAGCATTACCAGCCTATACTCGGGTAACAGTACCGATACCATTTCTAAAATATTTACCATTATATTGCTTTGGGCAGGTGCAACCTTTGTGCTAAACAATCAGTTAACGCCTGGCGAATTGCTTTCTTTTTACACTTTATCGGGATATTTTACGAGCCCAGTTTCTTCCCTTATAGGGATGAATAAAACCGTACAAGATGCTATAATTGCTGGCGACCGCTTGTTCGAGATTATGGATTTGGAACGTGAAAATCAAGACAACCCACACCAAATTACGGCTCAACAAATGGGAGATATTATTTTTAAAGATGTTTGTTTTAGGTACGGTAGTAGGGTTACGGTGTTTGATAAGCTAAATTTAAGCATCCCCAAAGGAAAATTTACCGCCATAGTGGGCGAAAGTGGGTCGGGCAAAACCACCTTAATGGCTTTAATGCAAAATCTTTACCCCTTACAAAGTGGGCATATATTTTTTGGCGATTACGATATAAAATACATTAACAATGCAGCCTTAAGGGCAAGCATAGGCGTAGTACCACAAAAGGTCGATTTGTTTGCAGGTTCGGTTTTAGATAATATTGCAATTGGCGATTACCAACCCGATATGCAACGCATAATTAACATAACCCAGCAATTAGGCATCAGTAATTTTATAGAAACTTTGCCCAATGGCTATGGTACTTATATTGGCGAAAACGGCGTGGCTTTATCGGGCGGGCAGCGGCAACGCTTAGCCATAGCAAGGGCATTGTACCGCCAGCCAGAGATTTTATTGTTTGATGAAGCTACCTCGGCATTGGATAGTACATCCGAACAATATGTTAGCCAAGCCCTGCAATACCAATTAAGTAAGCAAAAAACCGTGGTAGTAATTGCTCACCGCCTAAGCACCATTTACCAAGCCGACAAAATTATAGAATTAGATAAAGGTAACCTTGCCGAAGAAGGTAAGCACCAACAATTAATGGCCTTAAAAGGCAAATACTATCATTTATGTATGCAACAAGCACCGCCAAATCTTAGTTAATTACCCAAAAAACATTTAAATATGAAATTACTACACCAAATAGAACGCATTAACCTATTGCACCAATTAATTGTAAAAGCAAATACCCACACACCTTGCGTATTGGCAAAACGCCTAAACATTTCGGTATCTAGGCTTTATGCAATTATTGATGAATTAAAAGAAATGGGCGCACCTATATATTATTGCCGTACCAAATGCACATATTTTTATGCTTACCCGTATCAAATTAATATTTCGATAAACTTTATGCCATTAAGTGCTTTAGAGCAAAAAAGTGTAAACGGTGGCTGCTTTAATAATTTGTTTTTTCAATCATTTGTATAACAAAACGCTAATTATTTCTTGCATCCACAATTTACTAAAACACCGCTTTAAAAATATCGTTACCTAAAGCAAAAACCATTAATGCAGCTAAAATTACAAAACCTACCATTTGCGCTCTTTCCATAAATTTATCGCTAAGGGGTTTTCCCTTTATCATTTCAATCAATAAAAACACTGAGTGGCCGCCATCTAAAGCAGGTATAGGCAATAAATTCATCAGCGCTAAAGCCATAGATAATAAACCAGTTATAGTCCAAAATCTTGCCCAATCAAATACGCCGCCATACAATTTACGAGCAATTTCTACAGGGCCAGATAAAGCTTTGTCGGCTCTAACTTCTCCTTTAAAAATTTTGCCAATACCTTTTGCATTATCAATTAACGAGCCCCAAGCTTTTGATGCCCCTACGGGTAAAGCTGCAAAAAATCCAAATTCAGTTGTTTTGGTTTTTATATCCAATTGTTTAACAACAAAACCAATTGTGCCTTCGCCACTAACCATAACGGGTATGGTAAATACACCGCCATTGCGTAAAACGGTAATTTGTACGGTTTGATTTTTTTGAGCAGTTAACACAGTTTTTAGTTGGTCAAAAAATATAGCCGATTCTCCATTTACACTTAATAATGCGTCGCCTTTTAGCAATCCCGCCTTAGCGGCATAACCACCTACAAAAACCGAGTCTACTTCAGCTTTTATACGCGGAGTTATAAAATCGGCAGGTGAAGCATCTGAAAGCGTATTTAATATATCGGCTGGTATTTCAATAGTTTTGGTTTCTCCGTTTCTTAAAACGGTAATATTTGCTTTATCAATTAATACTTTCGAGCTTCGCAATTCATCAAAACGCTCGAGTTTTTTGCCGTTAATGGCTAAAATTTTATCGCCACCTTGCAAGCCCATTTGCATACCTACTTTACCTGGTGCAATACCAAATTTTAATTGGTTGTTAGGTATATAAGTTTCTCCGTATTTGTAGGTAAGCATCCAGAAAATTAAAATACCCACAATAATATTTACGGTAACACCGCCCAACATTACTATTAAGCGTTGCCAAGCTGGTTTGCTTCTAAACTCCCAAGGTTGTGGTGGTAAGGCCATTGCTTCGGTATCCATACTTTCGTCTATCATACCTGCAATTTTTACGTAACCACCCAAAGGCAACCAGCCAATACCATACTCTACTTCTTTATAAGTAAAACTAAAAAGTTTAAAACCCCAAGCGTCAAAAAATAAATAAAATTTTTCTACTTTAATTCCAAAAGCCCTAGCGGCTAAAAAGTGGCCACCTTCGTGTAAAATAATCAAAATTGATAGGCCTAACAATAGCTGCCCAATCATTACTAATACTTCCATTTATATTTTTTATGTGTTTGTTTTTGATTTGATAATTTTAACTGTAAATTTTTTGTTGTTGAGATTTAAAATCTTCCATTACTTTTTTTAAATTTTTTAAATATTTTTGTTTGTCTGCGAAAAAACTATCTGTTAACTTACTGCGAGTTTTTAGCATAAAATCAACTGCGTGAAAGCCTTTTTCTGTATTTTTATTAGTTTGCATAAGCTAATTCTTTAGGTGTTCTAATATCTATTATTGAGTAACCAAATTTAAGATTAATTGAGTTATACTGTCTTATACGAAAAAAATTTACCATGTGTTTAAAATTCCAGCTAGCCAAACTATCAACTTTTAGCGTACTGGAAATAGCAATATGTTGTGCATCTGAATGAAATTTACTTGGCAATGCTCCCTCTTCAACATATTTATCAGCAAGTTTTAATTGTTCATCAGTAATTGAAACTAACTCCAAAAAACTGGGAGGTATTGTTGTAGGCAAATTTTTAATAATTGGGGGTGCGTTTTGTAATTCTCCTATAGTTACATCTGATAATACTATTGTAAATTTCCCTAACCTAGCTTGTTCAAAAAATGGTAGTGTCCAATCTCTAAATTCTTCATCTTCAATCCCACCCCAAACAGAAGTGTCCACATAAAATCTCATATCTACTAATTTAGTTTTAAATACTAAAATATGTTTGCTTTTTTTTGACAATTGTATTAAACATTTGTTACCAACTGCTGGGCAAATATGCGAGTTTCTGCATCGGTTTTATAATAATCTTCTAATACTGGATTTTTTAAGAACTCAATTTTTGCCATACAGGTTTCAATAACTTCACTCATTTGCAAAAAACCTATTTTTTCTTCTAAAAAATTAGCTACAACAACTTCATTTGCTGCGTTTAAAATGCAGGGCATATTGCCACCTTGTTTTAGTGCGGTAAAGGCTAAATCAAGGTTTTTAAAAGTTTGGGTATCGGCTTGCTCAAAAGTTAGGGCAGGATAATCCAAAAAATTAAATCTTTTAAAATCGTTTTTTATCCTTTCGGGATAAGCCAATGCATATTGTATGGGCAGTTTCATATCTGGTACACCCATTTGCGCTTTCATAGACCCATCTGCAAACTGTACTATAGAGTGAATGATAGATTGCGGGTGTACAATTACGTCAATTTGAGCTACCTCTAAATTAAATAACCATTTTGCCTCAATAACTTCTAAACCTTTGTTCATTAAGGTAGCCGAGTCTATAGTTATTTTTGCACCCATTGTCCAGTTGGGATGTTTTAGGGCTTGTTGCGGAGTAACCTCCGATAAAAATTCGATATTTCTTCCCCTAAACGGCCCACCCGATGCGGTTAAATATATTTTTTCAATCGGGTTATTTTCCTCGCCTTGTAAGCATTGGTAAATAGCCGAATGTTCGGAATCTACGGGTAAAATGTTTACGCCATACTCGGTAGCCAATTGGGTAATTAACTGGCCGGCAACTACTAAAGTTTCTTTATTTGCCAAGGCAATATGTTTACCTGCTTTTATAGCGGCAATGGTGGGTTTTAACCCTGCAAAACCTACCAAAGCGGTAAGTACAATGTTAATTTGTGGCAAAAGCACACATTCGCACAATGCATTTAAACCTGCCTTAACTTCTATTTGGGTATGCGCTAAAGCTGATTTTAGCTGGTCAAATTTACTATCGTCTCCAATTACCACACAAACCGGGTTAAATTGTAAGGCTTGTTTAACTAATAAATCAACGTTGGTTTGTGCAGTTAAAACCACTACCGTAAACCTATCGGGGTTTGCGCAAATTACTTCTAAAGCTTGTGTGCCAATACTACCTGTGCTACCTAAAATGGCAATTTGTTTTTTAATCAATTTTTATTTTTTAAAATCATCGGCGCAAAGCCAATAAAAAATTATACTATGTATGTTGTTAATTCATCGGCAATTAAGCGATTGTTTGCCAACCTTGGCAACTTATTTTGTCCGCCTAATTTACCTTGTTGGCGCATATAATTTATAAACGCATTTGGTGTTAAACTATGCAGCAGTAAAGATTGCAATATATTACCTTTTATAAGGTCGGCATAATAAATATTTTTTTGTTGCAAAGCACTATCAACTTTAAGTGCAAAAGCGGCTAAATCTTTTGGAGGTTTGGCAAATTCTACAAACCACTCGTGGTAAGGTAAACCACCTTGTGGCGGGTTTATTTGAGGAGCAAGGGTAAACTCGGTTATTTCTACACCTTCTGCATTTGCTACCGAAAGTAAGGCATATTCTACTTCTTCGGCAATTACGTGTTCGCCAAAGGCGCTTATAAAATGTTTTATACGGCCAGTAACTAAAATTTTGTAGGGATTTTTAGATACAAATTTAACGGTATCGCCAATACTATAAGCCCACAAACCGGCATTGGTGCTTAATATTAAAGCGTAATTTTTGTTTAATTCAATTTCGGCCAAGCATAAACGGGTAGGGTTTTCGGTAAAAAACTCATCAACAGGTATAAACTCGTAAAATATCCCACCATCAACCAAAAGTAATAAGCTATTATCATTTTGATCATCCTGAAAAGCAATAAAACCCTCGCTGGCAGGGTAGGTCTCAATGGTATCAATATCAAAACCTATACTTTCTACCATTTTTGCTTTGTAAGGTTGGTAGTTTACACCGCCGTGTACAAAAAGTTTAAAGTTGGGGAAAATATCTTTTATTTTTTTGTTGGCTTGCGCCGATAACTTATCGAAATACATTTGGCACCAAGGCGGAATGCCAGAAATCAAAGTCATATCCTCGTTTATAGTTTCTGTTACTATTGCATCAACTTTTTGTTCCCAGTCGTCAATACAATTGGTAGCATAACTTGGCAGGCGGTTTTTTTGTAAATATTGCGGTACGTGGTGCGCTACAATCCCCGAAAGGCGACCAAAAGCTACGCCATTTTTTTGTTCTAAAACGGGGCTTCCTTGTAAAAATATCATTTTACCATCTACAAAATCAGCTTTTCCAGTTTGGTTAATGTAACACAATAAACCGTTTTTTGCCGCCTTAATGTGATAAGGCATAGACTGTTTACTTATAGGGATATACTTAACACCCGATGTTGTGCCCGATGTTTTTGCAAAATAAAGGGGTTTGCCCGGCCACAAAACGTTGGTGTCGCCAGCTACAGTTTTATCAATATAAGGTTTTAAATCTTCGTAATCTCGTACAGGAACAAAACGTTTAAAATCTTGATATGACTTTATATTCTCAAAAGTATGCTGTTTGCCAAACTGCGTTTGGGCGGCAGATTTTATTAAATTAAAAAACGTTTTGTTTTGGGCAGCTATTGCATTGTTTTTCCATTTACTCATTTGCCAAACTACAAATGCTGCATAGGGTTTACTTAATGCTGCTTTTAATCCCACGTTTTATAATTTGTTTAGTGTGTATAGAAATTTTTATTCTGAGTTATGATTTCGAATGATTTTTCTGATAATCTATCGTTTTTAAAAGCATAATTTGCGAAAGCTTGTATATACTTGTTGTTGTTACTAACATAATTAACTACCTCTAAACCAACCAAAGTCATTATATTTATATTTTGATTTTTGTTTCCGGTGTAAATAAAATATGCCTTTCCGAAATAAAAATGGTAGAATGAAACATTTTTAAAATTTTCATTAAAATTAATTTCAACATTTCCTTTAGAAATATCTAAGCCACTTTGTTCTAAACGCCTAATCGTAACCCGTTTTACAGATTCTTCGATACCGTTTAAGAACAAAACAATTAAACTTGTTTTATATCCTGCAACCCTTGCTTCGTCAACAATATTTTTAAATGAACTATCAATGTCGTTTACTTAAGCAAAAGTACACGATATTTTAATCAAAAATGATTTTTTTATATGCGCTTTTTGTTGTATTTTTAAGTAGTATATAGGG
>REAS01000163.1 GCA_004294495.1 Sphingobacteriales bacterium | reverse complement strand
GTACTTCAAAAGAAGCACCAAGTATTTTTTCAGTTATATCTTTATATTTTAATTCTGCCATATTTTAAAAATCTGTGTAATCATTTAATCCCTTTAAATCCGTTATTCAGATATTTTAGGAAACAAACCCTGCATCAATCCCTTTTGTCTGAATCACTGATTTACACTGATTTGGAGATTCCACGGATTTTATCACAACACAAGTCTGTTAAGTGCTTGTGCCAAGTGAACATCTTCCAATTGAATAATAGCTTTCAATTCTACCAATACTTTACCTTCTACCACAAAATCGGCTCGCCTTGTTCCAGTGGGCGAAATTCCACACTTTTGATACAATTGCACTTTCTAACATATTATTTACCTTTTAATAGTTTTTTTATTTCTTTATCAAAATCGCTTTCAAACAAATTATCTTGAATAGGTTTGTGTTTTTCAAACTCATTCTCGGCAAATTCTTTGGCAATGGCAGCGGTTACTTTTCCTGAGTTTTGCAAAATATCTTTTTGATTGAATTGCAGAAAGGCATTTAACTTTTCCGCCCAATCTTTCATTGTCATAGCATTTCCTTGCTCGGCTTGGTCTTCGGCATAATCCAGATACATCGAAACTATTCTGTTGAGTGGTTTTAACTCTTCTTCGGTAAGATAGTTTTTAGCAATAGAAACATCCGATTTTCTTATTTTTCCATCGGGCGAGTTTTTCCAATTGGTTAAACCCATTTTTTCTTTTTCGTGATTGGCTCTCGATACAATTATTTCGGCAGCAGTTTGCTTAGTAATTGCCCAATGCAATTTGTTTTGTACGGTGGCGAAAAACTCTTTTGTTATTTCCGAGTCATACTTATAATCAATACTACATTCGGCATAAATATCTGTAATTTGCTGATAAAACCTGCGTTCCGAACTTCGGATATCTCTGATTTTTTCGAGCTGTTCTTTAAAATAATCTTGACCAAAAATGGGTTGTGGATTTTTCAACCGCTCCACATCCATTGTATAACCTTTGATTATAAATTCTTTTAAAACTGCAGTTGCCCAAATTCTAAACTGCGTGGCTCTATTGGAATTTACCCGATAACCCACCGCAATAATGGCATCAAGATTGTAAAATTTTGTTGGAGTAGTTTGCGTTTTATAAGCAATGGCACCGTGTGGAGTGGTTAGTTCCAAAATGGAACATACCACTATCTCGTCCAATTCGCCGCGTTCAAAAATATTGTTCAGGTGCTTGGTAATTGCAGGTCGTTGCACCTCAAAAAGTTCAGCTATTTTGCTCTGTGGCATCCAAATAGTTTCGTTTTGCAACAAAACATCTACTTTTATATCACCCCTGTCGGTTTTATAAAGTAAAAATTGACTGTTGGGGTTATATTTCGATAAATCCATATTTATTTCTTGCTTTTCTTTTTAGGTTGAGTCGAACGTTGAGACGAACGGCAGTTCGTCTTTACTTTCTCGGCTTTTATTTTTTTGAGTAATTCGTTGTCGTTTAAGCCCTTTGTGAGCCCATTGCTTAATCTATTTGTGAGCACATAATGCGAGTACAAATTTCTAAACATAAAAAATCCACTTTATTGGTATCTAATTTACAGCAGTATTGTAGAAACGCTCTTTTTCTAGATTAGACACTTAAGTTTCTACTAGTTTGTTGCAAGTTAATTATGCTATGCAATTGTTTTAGTGAAAAATGTAGGTTAAGCACAAGTTATAAACTTGCGCCAGATATTATGTATATGGTGCATACTCTATGCGCCAGTGAGTTTTTATACTATAAATCCTGTCCATTCACCATTTAGGTTAAATTGATTGTATCCTTTTGAATTATTTGAAATGATATAGCTAGTTTGTTCATTCGAATTTATGTCGAATATCACATATCCTTTATTAATAGCAACAGCATAAAACATAGCTTCATTATTAAAATTATAAAGGATTAAAATTTTGTCACTAGCTTTAATTGCATATAATGTAGGGTTCGCATCCAAGTCATAAATGTAAAATCCGTCAAATGAAGGATTCAGTTTTGGGTTTAATCTTAAGTTATATTTTGGGTTAATTGTTGTATTGTACTTTGGATTAATTGTCGTATTGTACTTTGGATTAATTGTCGTATTGTACTTTGGGTTAATAGTCGTGTTGTATTTTGGATTGATTGTCGTGTTATACTTTGGGTTGATTGTCGTGTTATATTTTGGGTTGATTGTCGTGTTATATTTTGGGTTGATTGTCGTGTTATACTTTGGATTAATTGATGAATTGTATTTTGGATTTTTAAAACTTGCCCTAACTGTTGCCGTGTCCTTTTTTACTAAATCAATTAATATGATGGTATCTGTTTTTCCATCAATGAGTGAAAAAAATATTCTATAATCATCAATTTTATGAACAAAGACATTATTCAAGGAAATCTCGTATTTGTTCTGAATTGTGTTTAAGTCAGTTATGCTACTAAGCTCGTCAATGAAGCTCAATAACTTAGGCTGGAATGTCAAATCAGAGTATCCGTTTAGTTTTGTTTGAAATGCTTCTGTTGCTAAAACTTTCATTTTTTTAATTCTGCCCTTATATCAATCAGTTCAGTAAGTTGTTTGCCATCTTTAATATCCTTTTTATAGCGTTCAGTAATTTCAGGTAAACATTGATTAATAATGTATGCCTTACAGTAATCGTCATCTAGGAATTTCAGGATATTTTTTTCGTGTAGATAGATAAATCGGTTATACAGATACAACACAATTGTATAAACACATAAAATCCAAAAAGTTGTTGTTTGATAAAATGAAGACCATTCCAATTTACCATTCAGTGTAATTTCAGTAATGAAACCACTACAAAGTATTCCCGAGAGTAAAACAGACAATATAAATATACCCGTTCTAACTTCGGGTAAATCTCTTATGTAGTTTAAAACTGTCTTCATTAATTATAATAATTATGGTATATGTGGTCGTTATTACACTTGCTGCCAACTCTTAGGTTTACGAAACTCTCACTCTTTATCTTTAAACAAACCATCCAGTACGCAAATTCTAATCCCATCTGCTAATTTATCTAACGCATATCTTTTGGGCAGTTAAATAGTTTTTCAAAACCAACATTTAAACAAAGCGTTTAAAAAAAGGCAAGGGTTTTAAAAAATGTTTTTCATAAATATTTTGATTGGTTTATTTAAAATTTAAGCCAAAGCTAAAGTGAAACACCCTACCCAATCGCTTTCCTTATCCTAACCAATTTCACCAATAAATTTTCTAACAAATCTAAGTGCAGCATATTTGCACCGTCCGATTTTGCATTTTCCGGCTCGGGGTGGGTTTCTATAAATAAACCATCGGCACCTACGGCAACGGCAGCTTTGGCAATGGTTTCTATTAAAGCGGGTTTACCACCCGTAACGCCGCTTGTTTGGTTGGGTTGTTGTAACGAGTGGGTGCAATCCATAACTACGGGTACGTTAAAGGCCCGCATTTCGGGTATGCCTCTAAAATCAACTACCATATCTTGGTAGCCAAAAGTATTGCCACGGTCGGTAAGCATTACGTTTTGGTTGCCAGCTTCTTTAACTTTATCAACCGCAAATTTCATTGCTCCTGCCGATAAAAACTGTCCTTTTTTAATATTAACCACTTTGCCCGTAAGTGCAGCTGCGGTTAACAATTCGGTTTGGCGACATAAAAAAGCGGGTATTTGCAAAACATCAACATAAGCGGCAGCCATTGCAGCTTCCTGGCTTTCGTGTATATCGGTAACGGTGGGTATATCAAACTCGCGGCCAATGCGTTCTAGAATTTTTAGTGCTTTTTCGTCGCCAATACCCGTAAAAGAATCTACCCTGCTTCGGTTTGCTTTGCGGTACGATCCTTTAAAAATAAAAGGAATTTCTAACCTATCGGTAATGTTTACTATTTTATCGGCAATGCGTAAAGCCATTTCTTCGCTTTCGATGGCGCAAGGCCCAGCCATTAAAAAAAAATTGCCCGATGTGGTATATTGTAATTTGTTTAAAATCATTTTTTAAATTATTTGGGTATTTAGTTACCCAGTTCCGACATAAATTTTATTCTCATCAACTGTATTTCTTCCCAATTATAGTCATCGGTACCTAGTTCTTTTAAAGCGGCATCTATCGAGTCTATTTCGGCCGTTTTAAAATAATCAAAAACCTCGTCTTGGCGGTCTTCATCAATCATTTCATCAATAAAATAATTCAAATTTAGTTTAGTACCCGAGCTAACAATAGATTCTACTTCTTTTAAAATATCCTCGTAAGATATCCCTTTAGATGATGCAATAACCTCTAATGATACCTGTCTGTCAATATTTTGTATAATAGAAACTTTTAACGCCGATTTATTTGCCGTTGTTTTTACCACAAAATCTATTGGCCTATCTATATCGTTATCCTCAACATATTGTTTAATAACTTCTATAAAAGCTGTACCAAATTTTGCAGCCTTGCCATTACCCACACCCGATATGTTTTTTAACTCATCCATATTAATAGGGTAGTGGGTACACATTTCCTCTAACGATGGGTCTTGAAATAAAACAAAAGGTGGCAGATTTTTTTGTTTGGCAATTTTTTTACGAAGGTCTTTAAGTATTTTTAACAGTTCGGTATCTAATGCGCCAGTGCCGCCTTGTACGGTATCGTCGTCATCGTCTGATGTAGTGTTGCCAATTGGTCTGTTTAAAATATATTTTACAGCAAATGGGTTTTTTAAATACTCGTGTGCGCTATCGGTAAGGCGTAAAAGGCCATAATCGTCAACATCTTTAGCTAAAAAATTATTTAATAAAGCTTGCCTAATTAACGATTTCCATAAAACTAAGCCAGCCTCTTTACCCAAACCATAAACAGGTAAAAGGTGGTGCTTGTACGATTGTATTAATACCGACTCTTCGCCCATTAACACATTTAATATATAGTTATCATCAAATTTTTCGCCAAAATCTAAAATGGTTTGCAATAAAGTTGGCAAATATTCCTCGGCATTAAAATATTCTTTTTGTGCTTGGCAATTGTCGCATTTTTCGTTGCAAAGGGCATCGTCAAAGTTTTCGCCAAAATAATGCAGTATTTGTTTTCGGCGGCACACTGCCGATTCCGAATAATCTATAACCTCTTTTAATATTTGTGTACCAATTTCTCGTTCCGATACTGGCTTGTCTTTCATAAACTTAGTAAGCTTTTCAACGTCTTTTTCGGCGTAAAAAGCAATACAATTTCCTTCGCCACCATCTCGGCCAGCTCTACCCGTTTCTTGGTAGTAGCCTTCCATACTTTTGGGTATATCGTGGTGAATTACGTAGCGCACATCGGGCTTATCAATGCCCATACCAAAGGCAATAGTAGCCACAATCACATCCACATCTTCCATCAAAAACTTATCTTGGGTATCGGCCCTGGTTTTAGGCTCTAAACCAGCGTGGTACGGTAAAGATTTTATCCCATTAATGGCTAAAGCGTTCGATACTTCTTCCACTTTTTTACGGCTAAGGCAGTAAATAATACCCGATTTGCCCATATTATTTTTCACATAGCGTATAATATCTTTAATTACATCTCGCTTTGCTTTTACTTCGTAATATAAGTTTGGACGGTTAAATGATGATTTAAACAAGTTAGCATCCGTCATTTGCAAGTTTTTCTGAATATCTTGCTGTACTTTAGGTGTTGCCGTAGCGGTTAAGGCTATAATTGATAAATCTTCGCTAATATTATTTATCACTTGGCGTATCCGGCGGTATTCGGGTCTAAAATCGTGTCCCCATTCCGATATACAATGCGCTTCATCAACCGCCACAAACGAAACTGTAATGGTTTTTAAAAAATCTACGGTTTCTTGTTTGTTTAACGATTCGGGCGCAACATATAAAAGTTTAGTTTCGCCAGCGCTCACATCTTCTTTAACTTTGGTGGTTTCACCTTTATTAAGGGATGAATTTAAGAAATGTGCAATGTTATCTCGGCCACCAAATACCCTTAATTGGTCAACTTGGTTTTTCATTAGCGCAATTAATGGCGAAATTACAATGGCTGTTCCCACGCTCATAAGGGCGGGTAATTGGTAACAAATAGATTTTCCGCCGCCCGTAGGCATAATTACGAAAGTGTCTTTTTTGTTTAAAATACTGTTTATTATAGCTTCTTGGTCGCCTTTAAAGGTATCGAAACCAAAAAAGGTTTGTAAGTTTTCTGCTAATTTGTAATCTATTTGCATTTATAATTGTTGAATTTTAATCTTTGTATAAATAAACTTCAAAATAGTATATTTTTGCGACATACAACAAATTATTTTAAAAAATAAAATATTGAAATCCCAAACAGAAATAATTGCCATTGCAAAACGTACGTTAACCCTAGAGGCCAACGCTATTTTAAACTTGGTAAACTTACTTGATGCCAATTTTTATAGCTTAGTTGAGGCAATTTTCAACTTAAAGGGACGTGTTGTAATTACCGGAGTGGGTAAAAGTGCCATTATTGCACAAAAAATTGTTGCTACTTTAAACTCAACAGGTACCCCCGCTATTTTTATGCATGCCGCCGATGCTATTCACGGAGATTTGGGTATGATACAGGCCGACGATTTAATAATTTGCTTATCAAAAAGTGGCAACACCGCCGAAATAAAAGTTTTAATTCCGCTTTTAAAACAAGGAACAAACAAAATAGCGTGTTTGGTGGGCGATGTAAACTCGTATTTATCAAAACAAGCCGATTTTGTAATTAGCACTTACGTGGATGAAGAAGCCTGCCCAAATAACCTAGCACCAACAACAAGTACTACTGCCCAGTTAGCCATAGGCGATGCTTTGGCAATATGTTTGTTAGAGTGCAGAGATTTTGGCGAAAAAGATTTTGCCAAATATCACCCTGGTGGCGCTTTGGGTAAAAAGTTGTATTTAAAAGTAAACGATTTAGTGGTGCAAAATCAAAAACCAATGGTTGATGCCGATTGCAAACTTCATGACGTTATTTTAGAAATCACCAAAAAACGATTAGGTATTGTAGCCGTACTGGCAAACCAAAAACTAATTGGCGTAATAACCGATGGCGATTTACGCCGAATGATGGAGAAGCATAAAACCTTTGAACACCTAACAGCTAAAGATATTATGGGAACATACCCCATAACTATTGATACCAACCAACTAGCGGTAACTGCTTTAGATTTGATGAAAAAAAATCAGATTACCCAAGTTATTGTAACTAAAAATGATAATTTTGAAGGCGTGGTACACCTTCACGATTTATTAAAAGAAGGAATAATATAAAATAAAATTAAAAACATAATTACCTTATAAACAAATATTTAATAATGAAAAACAACCAATACGCATTAATACTTGCAGGTGGCATTGGCAGCAGGTTTTGGCCAGTTAGCCGTACAACTTACCCAAAACAATTTTTAGATATTTTAGGAACAGGCAAAAGTCTTATACAAAACACATATGATAGGTTTGCACAAATAGTTCCTAAAGAAAATATATATATATTAACTAACGAAAGTTATTTTGATTTGGTAAACCAACAAATACCCGGTTTAAACCCCAATCAAATTATTGGCGAACCTGTTATGCGCAATACTGCACCTTGTATTGCTTATGGTTGTTTTAAAATTAACCAACTTTGCCCCGATGCTACCATTGTTGTTGCACCAAGCGATCATTTAATTTTAGATACACCAGCATTTATTAACACCATTGAAACTGCTTTGGCTGCTGCCGAAGAAAACGATTGTTTAATTACACTAGGCATACAACCCTCACGGCCCGATACAGGTTATGGCTACATACAATACAACAACCATAAACTGAGCGAAAACTTACTAAAAGTAAAAACCTTTACCGAAAAACCAACTTTAGAAATTGCCGAATCGTTTTTACTAAGTGGCGATTTTTTATGGAATGCGGGTATATTTATTTGGTCGGTAAAATCTGTTTTAAAAGCTTTTAATACCCATTTGCCTAATATAGCTGAGATATTTACCGAAGGTAATGGTTTATACAACACGCCATCCGAGAAAGAATTTATACAAACCAGTTTTCAAAAATGCACCAATATTTCTATTGATTATGGTGTGATGGAAAAGGCTGATAATGTTTACGTTATGCCATCGGAATTTGGGTGGAGCGATTTAGGTACTTGGGCATCTATTTACGAATTAGCCAATAAAGATAATGTAGGCAATGCCGTAATACACCCCGATAATGTGGTAATGATAGATAGTACCAACTGTATGGTAAATGTACCCAAAAACAAATTGGTTATTTTACAAGGTTTACACGATTTTATTGTAGTTGAGGATAATAATACGTTAATGATATCGCCAAAAGCAAAAGAACAATCTGTAAAACAAATAGTTGCCGATGTAAAAATTAAATACGGCAATAAATTCATTTAAATTATTGCTTAACTATTCAAAATTTAGTTAATAATTTATTGTGGTTTCGCACACTAAAATAGGTAGCATTTGTTAATTTTTATACATTTACGCATTATATAAAAAGATATACAACTTCACAAATTTAATACCTATAAAATTGTTTGATAGCTTAGTAATTATACCTACCTACAACGAAAAAGAAAATATCGAAAAAATTATTCGTAGAGTTTTTTCTTTGAACCACAATTTTAATATTTTAATAGTAGATGATGGTTCGCCCGATGGTACTGGTGAAATTGTTAAAAGCCTGCAACAAATATTTGAAGATAAACTTTTTTTGGAAGAAAGAAGCGGAAAATTAGGTTTAGGTACTGCCTATATACATGGTTTTAAATGGGCTTTACAAAAAAATTATGATTACGTTTTTGAAATGGATGCCGATTTTTCGCACAATCCCGAAGATTTAATTAGGTTAAGACAAGCATGTGTTGAAGGTGCCGATTTAGCCATTGGGTCAAGGTACGCTACGGGTGTAAATGTAGTTAACTGGCCTATGAACAGGGTTTTAATGTCGTACTTTGCATCGGTTTATGTGCGTTTTATAACTGGAATAAATATTCATGATGCTACTGCTGGGTTTAAATGTTACCGCAGAAAAGTTTTAGAAACCATAAAGCTAGATAAAATAAGATTTGTAGGATATGCATTTCAAATTGAAATGAAATTTACAGCAATAAAATATGGTTTTAATGTTGTAGAAGTACCTATAATATTTACCGATAGAACTGAAGGGGCTTCTAAAATGTCGACTAAAATTTTTAGAGAAGCTTTTTTAGGTGTGATAGAATTGAAAATAAGAAGCTGGTTTAAAAAGTACAAATAGTATAGATTTTTTTAATAAATATTAATTACAAAAAAAAGCCGTTTAAAATAATTAAACGGCTTTTTTTTGTAATTAGTTTGAAACTAAACTATTTAGCAACAGTTGTATCAACAGCAGCAGTGTCAACAGCAGCAGTATCAACAGCAGCAGTATCAACAGCAGTTGAATCAACAGCTACTGAATCAGTTGCAGTTTCAGCAGGTTTGTTAGAAGAACAAGCAGCTACTGATAAAGAGATAGTTAAAGCTAAAAAGCTAAGTTTGAATAAATTTTTCATTTTGTTTTTTTTAATGATTTAGTACTTAATATCGTTTATTAATACCAAATGTACAAAAAGGTAACCCAATATAATTAAAAAATGCAAAAAACTTTTATTTATCAATAAAGGGTTACATTTTTGCGTAAACCGTATTAACATTGAACAATAACAACAAGCATATAAAACTAAGTGATAATGAGATTGTTTTGGGTATCCTAAATAACTCGTCGGCAACATTAAACTATCTTTATAAGTTACATTTTCCAATGATATTGCAACTTATAATTAACAATAACGGAAACCAAGACGATGCTAAAGATATTTACCAAGAAACAATAATTGTATTGCATGATAAAATTAAACGTGGTGACTTTGAGTTAAACAGTAAACTTAAAACGTTTATTTATTCGGTAAGTAGGCGCTTGTGGTTAAAAAAATTGAATCAAAAAACTAGATTTTTTGGTGATATAAATGATTATGAAGATTTTGTAGCTGTAGAAACAGATATAGAACAACATGAAGAAAAAGATAAACAGTTTTTGTTAATGAATGATTCCTTATCGGGATTAGGAGAACCATGTAAAACTATTATAGAAGATTTTTACATAAAGGCAATGAGTATGCAAGATATTTGTGAAAAGTTTGGTTATACCAATGCTGATAATGCTAAAACTCAAAAATACAAGTGCTTGCAACGCTTAAAAAAAATATTTTTTACCAACAAACCATAAAATGGATAGTGAATTAGATTTAATTAAAAAAATTGAAGCTTACCTTTTTCAAGAGTTATCTGAGAAAGAAAAATTAAATTTTGAAGATTTGCGTAGCACCAATCCAGCTTTAGATAATAAAGTGGTAGAGCATCTTAATTTTTTAAAAAATATAAAAGCTTATGGTGAGAAGAAAGCATTAAAATCCCAAATGGATCAAATTCATGCGGGCTTAAACTTAAACGATATTACACATAGCGTAACCGAAACATCATCAACCATTATTGATTTTTGGCGCAGATATAAAAATAATTTAGCCATAGCAGCATCTGTGGCTATTATTTGTACAATTATAACATTGTTAAGTACTGGCCAATTTAATCCAAATTCACATAACACAAATTACAGTGCTTTAAAGCGTGATATGGAAAACATTAAAAAATCTCAAAATGCATTGATTAGAGGTTATGATGTTACCTCACCAAATACAAAAAACAACTCCCAAAGCCAATTTGGTGGTAGCGGCTTTGCTTTAACAAATACTGGTTACTTTGTTACAAATTATCATGTGGTTGAAGGTGCAGATTCTGTTTACATACAAAATAATAAAGGCCAGTCATTTAAAGTAAACATTATATATATAGATCCTACTTACGATATAGCAATATTAGGTATTGCCGATAGCACATTTACAAAACTTGCCCCGCTACCTTATACGTTTAAAAAATCTGTTTCGGATTTGGGTGAAGAAGTTTATACTATTGGTTACCCAAGAGATGAAGTAGTGTATGGCAAAGGTTACCTAAGTTCGGCAACGGGTTATGGTGGCGATAGTACGGCTTACCAGGTTTCTATACCCGTAAATCCAGGGAATTCTGGAGGCCCATTATTAGATAATAGAGGGAATGTGATAGGGCTAATTAAAGGCAAACAAACTCAAACTGATGGTGCAGCATTTGCGATAAAATCTAATTTTATATTACAATCGGTTGATAATATTCCGCAAGATTCTTTAAAAACAAAATTAACAATAACTAAACAGAATAATTTAGCTGGCTTATCTCGTACACAACAAATCAAAAAAATAGAGGATTTTATTTTTATGATTAAAGTGTATAATAGGGATTAGATTAAAAAAAAACTTATAATTAACTTTGAGTGAAGTTTTGGAATTTTTCAAACAAACCAAGTTAATAGTTTTAATTTTTTTGCGTTAGGGATTGCAGCGTAAATCCTTTTTTTTATTTCCTTAACCCCAAAGGGGCAAATGGTAAAAAAAAAGATTGAGTGTAAAGCCCGACCCTTTTCGGGTAACGCCCAAATATGAATCAATTTAAACTCTCGTAAATTTAACTCACAATTAAATAGCTATTTACAAAAATTAAACTTACCTTTGCACCCGATTTAGCAATACAGCTACATCAAATATATTATCATGAACCCATTCAATGAATTGGGGATCCGCAGTGATATTGTTAATGC
>REAS01000132.1 GCA_004294495.1 Sphingobacteriales bacterium | reverse complement strand
AAAATAAATAAAATATCTATAAGAAGAAAAAAACTAAAAGCTAGTTGCAACTTAGAATACAGGGAGTTAATGATGGTAGTTTAAAAGCGGTTGCCCTGTTGGGTTATTAAATTTTAGGTACTTAAATTAAAAAGTAGATATTTATTGAATTTGTTTCAATACAAGTAAATTTTGATTGAAAGCATAGTAAGACAAATATAAAACGCGAGCATTACCCCAGTAATAATGTAAAAAAATGCGGTATGTATATATGCATTTTTCTTATCTGGTGTAATAAACTTATCAGTAATATATATAGGAAAGTGAATAAAAAACGCTAAACAAAAACTAAAAATGAGTAAAAATTTTGCCCCTGACAAATGTTTTATAGTAAACAATAATCCTAATACAAACCCGGCCATACCAAATATTCCTGAGCCTAACATTATTTTATTGGACTCTTTTACCTTTATTTTTTCGATAAATAAAAGTGGGGCATATAACAAGCTAAAAATAACAACGCCCACTAAAATAATATTATTTGCAAAATGAAAATGTAAATAGCTGGCCGTTATACCCAAATTAAGCCAACAGGCAGCACTTGCAAGCAGGTAATGTGTTAACTTATTGTGGTGGTTGTTTTTTTCTGATAATGTAGTTACAATATAAAAAAACAAATATATGCTCATTAAAACTCCCGATAGGGTTAATGAAATTTTTGCACCCGGTAAATCTTGAAGTTTAATTATAGCAGTTAATGTTATCAATAATGCCGTAAAGTAGCCCAGTAAATTAGAGATTTTTCTCATTTTAAATAGTTGCTATTTAATTAATTCTTTAATTTTATTTTTAATTTTCTGAATAACGCTTACTTTACTAACCTTTTTTACCTTGTTAACTTCATTAGCTTTTATGTCATTAATGGTTAAATTGAGTTGATAAAAATCGGCGTGTTTATGTGGAATAAAAAATTTAGGATGTATTAAAGGTTCTTCCATAGCTTGTATGGGGATATTTGCGTGTGCGTGTGAACTATCTTTAGTATGGGTTGATTGATTGCCGAAGCCAATATTGGTAACCAAATTTACATTAGGCACAATACATAAACCATTGTTGATACCCACATGAAACGCCAATGGATAATCCCAAGCGATTACTTTTTTTTCGTAAATCATACGAGCCATTACACTTACCCAATCGGCAATGCGCTTATCGGGAAAAACATTAATCATTTGATTTTCTTGTTCAAATTTCTCAAATTTTGCCATCTCAGGGTCGTAGTTTTTCCACACTCTGCGCCAGCTTGCCCAGCCCCACACGGCAGGTATGCTCGAAAAATAATAGCTGGCACTGCCTCTTTTATTGCCAAATTGTAAGTTGGTGCCGCCTATATGCATTATGCGTGGGTCGTGGCGATATTTTTCTAAAAGTTGGGCGCAAAAATTAAAAAAATCCATTCCAGGTACACAATCGTCTTCTAATATTATACCTTCCTCTTCCTGCTCAAAAAACCAATCAAATGCAGTGGTACAGGCATACCTAGCACCTAAGTTTTCTTGTCTAAATAAAGTATGCAGTTTACATGGCCAATCTATATGTTCAATTATTTTTCTAGTTTCTGCACATAATATTTCATCATCAGTATTATTAGGGCGTGGGCCATCGGCAGCTATATATAATTTTTCGGGCTTTGCTAAAGCAATTGCTTCAAATACTTTTAGGGTATTATCTGGTCGATTAAAAACCAATAATAAGACAGGCGTTTTTAAAGAATTCATTTTAAATTTATTAAATTAATAATTGTGCAATTGCTAGATTTTCTGTCAAATTTTTACCATTTTTTTTATATTGTTTATCTCTCAAGCAATAAATAACTTAAAAATAAAGCCATATAAAAAATAAATTTAATGTGAGTTAACTTTAGAAATTTTCATTCTTTTTTTTAAAAGTTGTGGAATTAAAATATTATTTAAAATATAAAAAAACGACTTAGCTTTAAAGAAACGATTAATAGAAAGATAAATAAAGGTGTTAAAAATAAAGTGCCATTTAAAATTCATTTTAATCATAAATTCAATTAATCTAATCATAGATAGCCAATGCAGTTTCGAATATTGTGAATGCGTAAAATGTTTATGTGAAATTGGTAATTTACCTTTCCATTTTTTAGATATTTTTAGCATCTCTATTACAAAATTTTTATTTGCTCCACCTTTAAAATAGTGTTCTAATAAAATATCAAATACTACACATACTTTATATTTGCTTTGCACTTGCATCGAAAAATCTGCATCATAACCGTGAAAATCTGTAAGTATTACATCATCAAACTTAAACTCATCATAAACATTTCTTCGTGTAATCATTAAAGTACCATCTACACCAGTTGTTTCTTTAATAACAGCACTTTCATTTGGGGTTGCTGTTTCAACTGCATGTTGTTTAACCCCTGTGTTTACATCAACAAAAACCATATTGGCTTCAATTTCCAAAATACCTCTTGGGTCAACTACGGGTACTATTAATGCCGGAGCCGCTCCTAATGTGCCAATCAAGCCCACACTTTCATCTTTTAAATGATTTACCACGTTTACACCCCAATTTCCAGTAACAAACAAAATATCCAGGGCAACCGCTTTTAAAAAAAAGTGCTATATTAGCGTAAATAAAAAATCATTTTTTTGATGGACAAATTGTGTCCAATAAAAAAAAAATGACACC
>REAS01000162.1:11587-18584 GCA_004294495.1 Sphingobacteriales bacterium | reverse complement strand
AGATTAAACAGAAAAAACCCTCGAAATCACAAACCTAAAAAATTGTACAATATGGTGTATAAAAGAATATAGATATTGCTTAAGTAAACGACATTGGATATTAATTTAGAAATTTTTAAACTTTCTTATTTACCAACAGCAATAGATGAGGAAACCCTAGCCTTAAATGGTAGAGAAATAACAGAACAATTGGCTTCTTTAAAATTTTACGATTTAAAAGCAAACTGCCCCACCAATGCCGCAATATTATTGTTTGGTAAAAATTCTAGTTTTTTTATACCTGGTGCCGCCGTACAATATGTTAGGTTTACAGGAAACGATGGGGCAAGTGATTTTGAATACGAACATAGGTTTGAAGGCGATTTAACCACCCAAATGCGGGTGATAGAAGATTTCATAAAATCACAATTAGTAAAAAAAGTATTGCATAACATTGGCGAAGAGCACCAGTACGTTTATCCTTTATCGGCGTTAAAAGAGTTAATATACAACGCAATTATTCGTAGAGATTACCAATCAAACGCTGCAATAAAATTTTACGAATTCAATGATAGAATAGAAATATCAAACGCAGGTGGTTTATATGGCAAAGCCCGCCCCGAAAATTTTCCGCAAGAAAACGATTATAGAAACCCCACTATTGCCGAAGCCGCCTACAATTTAGGCTATGTAAACCGCTTTAATTTAGGAATACAAAGAGCAACAATGGCATTGATTAAAAACGGAAATCCTGAACCAGAATTTAATTTTAAAAGCCCTAATAGCTTTTCGGTAAAGATTTTTAAAAAGTAAGATTAGCATAAAAAACGCATTAATTTTAAAAAAAAACTATGCGAAAAAATAGTTTTTTTTACTATTATTGATACACGTTATTCAATGCTTTATTGCAATAATAAGTGATACTTTAAAATGAAAACTACCCATTTAAAGAAATAGGTGTAGTAATTGTGGTAACAAAATAAATAATTTAAAAAACCAAGCTTCTTAATTTATACTATAAATTTGCATTATGAACATTTTTTCTAATATAGAAATATGGAGAAGTAGTTTTGGGCTATTACCTATTAAAATCAATCCTATAAATAGTATTGGAAAGTTTCTTATGCTAAACGGAGGCAATGGCGATTTTTGTTTACAAACATCTGCTAATAAAAATAGTGAAGATATTTATTATTCAGAATCGTGGTCAACAAATACAAAAAATTTTGTTGTTGTAGAAACCGAAAAGGTAAAAATTTTTAATTGGTTAAATAAAAATAAAGAGGTAATAAATGTAAATGATATTAAGGGTAACGAAGAAAAATTTTATAAGTACCTCGTTTCTAAATCTTACAAAACCGAAAACGACGTAGTACCGTTTATTGTAAACATTTTTAGACAATTAAGAAATTACACAAAAGAGAAAAACAATCCTGCAAAAGCTATTAATTTATTATATCAGCTTCTAATTAGCTTGGATGAAGATTATACGAATATTGATTACCAAAAATGGAATATTGAAAACCAAGATTTACCACCTGAGTTTGAGGATGCAGCAGTTAGAATAAAAAAAGGTGTTAAAGGAATTAGCAACCATTTAGATTTGATTCTAAGACACTCATCTGGCGCTTTATTTCAAGAAGCGCATAGAGAGGTGGTGTATTTTGACCAACAATTAAATTTCTTTACAGGTTTTTCTAACAAACTTTCCACAAAAAAAGATGCTTATTCAAGTATCCATTATACGCCTCAATATTTAGCTCGTTCGATAGTTGAAAACAGTATTAAAAATTTAGATTTAAAAAAGCTTGAACTAAAAATATTTGATCCTGCGTGTGGCTCATCCGAATTTTTGATAGAAGCATTAAAACAATTGAAAAATTTAGGTTACAATGGAAAATTAACTGTGGTTGGTTGGGATACCTCAGAAAGTGCTATTAATACCTCTAAATTTTTATTACAGTACGAAAACAGAACACAATGGAATAGTAGTTTAAAATTGGAAGTTGAAAAGGTTGAAGATTCTTTGTCAGAAAAATGGGATTTTGATTTTGATTTAATTTTAATGAATCCTCCGTTTGTTTCTTGGGAATTGTTGAAAGATAAAAAATCCAAAGATAGTTTAGTATGTGCTTTTGGAGAAAATCTTAAAATTGTAAAGCCAAACCAAGCGAGTGCTTTTTTTTATAAAGCGGTATTAGCATTAAATAATAATGGTGTAATTGGTTGTGTTTTACCATCCACTATTTTCACATCTCAGTCGTACAAAAATTTAAGAACTGAAATAAGCGAACAACTTTCACTAAAACTATTAGCTAAACTTGGTAATTTTGTATTTGAAGATGCTTTAACCGATGTTAGTTTTTTTATAGGGCAAAAACCTAAAAGTAGCTATATGCCAAAACTTTTATGGAGCAAAAACGAAAAAGGAATAATTCAAGATACGCTTAGAGATTTTAGAAAAATGGAGGCAAACAACGAGCTTTCTTTACAAAACAAAAACTTTAGTATTTATACTCCAACATTGTTTCCTATTATACCTGAAACCTGGCGAATTATACCATTAGAGCAAAATAAGTTAATAAATGTTTTAGATCGGTTTGTGATAGATGGTCTATTAACTCCTGTTGGTAATGTTTTTACAACTAATCAAGGAGCTATATTGGGGATAAAAAATATTTTTAAAATATCCTACGAAGATTATTTGAATTATGATAAAATAAATAAAGCGTATTTTAGACCTGTATTAACTAATAATTCAATTAAAAATGGCCAATTAAATATTGCAGAATATCTTTGGTATCCATACGATAAAAATGGGATTTTATTAAAAAATGAAAATGACTTGAATAATATTCCCTTTGCTTTAAATAATTTATTTCCTGATAAAATATCTTTACAAAACAGAAAAGGTATTAATGAATGGTGGGGTTTAACCAGACCTAGAAACTGGCAATTTGTAAAAAACATTCGACTATACTCTACTCGTTTTGGTAATTCACATTCATTCGCGTTCGATAAAGAAGGTAATTGTGTAATAGAAGAGGGTAATGCTTTTATACCCAAAAAAGAATTTAAAACCGATGATTATTACTTTTACTTAGCAATTTTTTCAAGTAATTTTTTTGATACTTTGCTATCCATATATTCAAAACAACTTGCTGGTGGTAAATGGTACGATTTAGGTGCAAAATATACTTCAAATATACCAATACCCAATGTGCACCAAACAGTAGTGAGAGAACATTTTGCCTATACTAAATTGGTTGAATTTGGCAAAGAATTATCTAGTGGTAATTCTTACATAAAAGAAGTTATAGACGATGTTTTAAAAAAGTCGTTTTACCCAATGATACCATAATATGATCAATCATAAATCATTAGTACAAGCAATAAATAAAAATTGTAAGTCTTTTTTTTTACCATCAAATTTCCAAATTAGTTTTATAAATGGTGGTCCAAATGATTCATATTATTATAGAATTGACGGTAACTCAAAAGCTAAAAATTATAATAAAAACGATAGTAACGAGGTTAATGTATTACATTGGTTTAAAAATTTTTGGCTTTATGTTGAAATTAGTTTTAAATCAAACAACACATTTATATCTATTTCTGTATTTCAAGGAACAAACGAAAATAAAAAAAAACACCAACTATTTAGGATAGAATGGGACGATTACAATAATCCAGAAGAAAATCACCCACAACCTCATTGGCACATAACCACCGATAATGCAATTTCGGAAAGTTTTAAAGAGTTTACAAAAAACGATGTTTCAGAAAACTACCAATCTTATGAATTAGCAAAATCAGACGTCTTAGAAATAAAAAACATTCATTTTGCATTAAATGGTAACTGGCAAAATAATGAAACTCATATTCATAAAATAGATAGTGAAGAAAAAATCGTAAAATGGTTTCAAGGAGTGTTAAGTCATCTAAGAATGGAACTCAAATAACTCACATTATCCCAAAATCCCCACCCTATGGCCACACCCGTAAATTACAACGACGATAGCATAAAATCATTAGACTGGAAAGAACACATACGCCTACGCCCGGGTATGTACATAGGCAAACTGGGCGATGGTACCGCCTACGATGATGGTATTTATGTGCTGCTGAAAGAAATTATGGACAACTCTATTGATGAGTTTGTGATGGGTGCCGGCCGTACAATTGATATTAATGTGAGCGACCATAAAGTCTCTATTCGCGATTATGGCCGTGGCATCCCGCTAGGAAAAGTGATTGATTGTGTATCAAAAATTAATACTGGTGGCAAGTACGATTCTAGCGCCTTCCAAAAATCGGTAGGCTTAAATGGTGTGGGTACAAAAGCTACAAATGCCCTTTCGGGGAGTTTTACCGTACAATCGTACCGAGATAACCGCACCAAACGAGCCGAGTTTGAGCAAGGTGTTTTAACCAACGATTTGCCCGAAACCGATACTACACAACGCAACGGAACCAGCATAACCTTTATTCCCGACGAAAGTATTTTCCGAAATTTTAAATACATACCCGAATTTATTGAAAGTATGATTTGGAATTACGTTTTCCTAAACACCGGCCTAACCATAAATTTTAACAACCAAAAATATTTTTCGGAGCGGGGCTTGTTTGATTTGCTAACCCGCAATACCGATTCCGAAGCCAACCAGTACCCCATTATTCACCTAAAAGGCGATGATATTGAACTTGCCATAACCCACGGCCAGCAATATGGCGAAGAATATTATTCGTTTGTAAACGGCCAACATACCACCCAGGGCGGCACACACCAGCAAGCGTATAGGGAAGCGGTGGTTAAAACTATTAGAGAGTTTTACAAAAAAGAGTACGATGCATCGGATATTAGGGCGAGTATGGTTGCCGCAATTTCGGTAAGGGTGCAAGAGCCCGTTTTCGAATCGCAAACTAAAACCAAGTTGGGTTCTATAAATATTGGTCCCGAGGGGCCTTCGGTAAAATCGTTTGTAAACGATTTTATAAAACGAGAGCTAGATAATTACCTCCACAAAAATCCCGAAACCGCTGATGCGCTAATGAAACGCATTCTACAATCGGAAAGGGAGCGTAAAGATATTGCAGGCATAAAAAAACTGGCAAACGATAGGGCTAAAAAAGCATCGCTACACAACCGCAAACTACGAGATTGCAAAGCACATTTAGACGATGATAAAAAAGACGAAGAGACACGTAAAAACACCACGTTGTTTATTACCGAGGGAGATTCGGCTTCGGGATCTATAACCAAAGCCCGCAATGTACAAACACAAGCCGTTTTTAGCTTAAAAGGTAAGCCCTTAAACGCATTTGGTTTAACCAAAAAAGTGGTGTACGAAAACGAGGAATTTAACCTTTTACAACACGCATTAAATATTGAAGATGGTTTAGATGGTTTGCGCTACAATAATATTGTGGTTGCCACCGATGCCGATGTGGATGGGATGCACATACGCCTGTTGTTAATGACGTTTTTTCTGCAATTTTTCCCCGATTTGGTAAAAACTGGTCACGTATTTATTTTACAAACGCCATTATTTAGGGTTCGTAATAAAAAGGAAACTATTTATTGTTATAGCGATGAAGAACGTGTTTTAGCTATTGATAAACTAGGTGCAAAACCCGAAATTACAAGGTTTAAAGGTTTAGGTGAGATATCGCCCGACGAATTCGAAAACTTTATTGGTAAAGATATTAGGTTAGACCCTGTTATCCTATCGGCTGATGTAAAAATAAAAAACCTGTTAGAATATTATATGGGCAAAAACACGCCTGATAGGCAAAAACACATTGTACAAAACCTAAGAATAGAAAAAGACGATGCCGAAGTAATAGCAAATGCAAAAGCAATTGCCGATGCTAAGTTGGAGCTGGCGGGAGAAGACGCGGCGTAGGCATACGTAAAATTAAATTTTTGATTTTTTACTGATTATCAAATTAATGTTGTATTGGGCATTAAACATATACCTAGAAGCGTTAAAATCAACAGGTATATTAGAGTAGATTGTGTTAGAACCTAAACGCTAAATTTTCTTAGAAAAAATCCAAAAACTAAAATCTGAAATTTCTGCAAATAATTAGCTTTAGTAACCGCCATAAAATTGGGCTAAGTGTCTAAATTCGCAACGTTTTTGATGAATATTTGATGATTTTAGTGCTTTAATTTAGTATTTTGTTTTTAGGTAAGATGGGTTAATTTTTAAATTAAAAACCAACAAGAAGTATTTTTGTAAAATTAATTGCCTTTAAGCAACTGTTTTTAAAAATATACAATAACAATTGGAAATTAAAATCAACTTAAACAAACCCTCTAATTCTTACAAAAAAAAAAATCTTTAAAAACAAAAAACGTTTTAGAATATATCTAAAACGTTTTAGTGGGAGATACTGGGTTCGAACCTTGACCCTCCCGATTATAAATCGGGATGCGGTGAACTAGCATATTTGGAAATTAACTTTTCTATCAGTATCCTGCTTTTCCATTTCTTAATTTTCATTTCCTGGGCAAAGGCTAGCGATTTTGTAGGAAAAGATTCAATGTACATAATTACCCAATCTGCGGTATTTCCTGTAAATCCTTTATGATTACTATTGTGTTTTTTAAGTCGCTCAGATAAATTACTTGTGCTGCCTACGTAGTATTTGTTTAAAGATTGTGAGTGTAAGATGTATACAGAATGCATAAGTTGGTGATTTAAAAAAAACAAAACCCCTCAGAAATTAATCTGAAGGGTTTGGTGGGAGATACTGGGTTCGAACCTTGACCCTCCCGATTATAAATCGGGATGCGCTGAACCAGCCACCTAAAAAATCAAATTAAAAAACAAAACCCATCAGAAATTAATCTGAAGGGTTTCTTCCGTGGGAGATACTGGGTTCGAACCAGTGACCCTCTGCTTGTAAGGCAGATGCTCTGAACCAGCTGAGCTAATCTCCCTTTTTGTTTATTTTCTTTTTAATTTAGCAACTCTACTGTGACTCTCCCGATTATAAATCGGGATGCTCT
>REAS01000162.1:0-11582 GCA_004294495.1 Sphingobacteriales bacterium | reverse complement strand
TTAGCAACTCTACTGTGACTCTCCCGATTATAAATCGGGATGCTCTGAACCAGCTGAGCTAATCTCCTTTTTTGTTTATTTTCTTTTTAATTTAGCAACCCTACTGTGACTCTCCCGATTATAAATCGGGATGCTCTGAACCAGCTGAGCTAATCTCCCTCATTTGGGTTTGCAAAACTAATTTTTTTATTTCAATATCCAAATTTATTTTACAAATTTTAATTTAGGCTCGTATATTAGTGGCTTAAATCTAAAAAATATGGCACCTATAAATATTCCTTGCTTAAATCTTAACAACTACAGTAATGGTACCCCGCAACAACGCCAGCAATTTTCTAATGATATTGGAAGTGCTTTTACCGATACCGGCTTTATTACCATTACAAATCATGGTATTGATAAATCATTAATTAATGCTTTATATGCACAAGTTGAACAATTTTTTAGTTTGCCCGATGCCGTAAAAAGCAACTACGAAAAAGTAGAGTTGGCCGGCCAGCGGGGTTATACCACTAAAGGAAAAGAGAAAGCAAAAGATGCAAATACGCCCGATTTAAAAGAATTTTGGCAAACTGGACAGTATGTTGAAGATGGTGATACGATAAAAGCCGACTATCCAGACAATATTATAGTTACCGAATTGCCTGAATTTAATAACGTTACAAAACTAATTTATCAGCAATTAGAACAAGCTGGTAAAATTTTGTTGCAGGCTATTTCTGTTTATTTGGGTTTGCCCGAAAACTATTTTTACGATAAAGTGCATAACGGCAATTCTATTTTAAGGGCTATTCATTATTTTCCGATTTTAAACCCAGAAACATTGCCTGATGATGCTGTAAGAGCTGGTGCTCATGAAGATATAAATTTAATTACCTTATTGATTGGTGCAAGTGCCGATGGCTTAGAAGTGCTAACCCGAGATAACCAATGGTTTGCCATTAAAGCCCAAGGCGATGATATTGTGGTTAACGTAGGCGATATGTTGCAACGTTTAACAAACAATAAACTACGATCAACCACTCACCGAGTAGTAAACCCGCCAGTTGAATTAATGAAGAACTCAAGATACTCGGTGCCATTTTTTTTACACCCTAAAATGAGTATGCCTTTAAATTGTTTACCCAACTGCATTGATAATGAAAACCCAATTGCTTACGCAGATATTTCTGCTGGCGAATATTTGGATGAGCGATTAAGAGAAATTGGGTTGAAGTAAAATGAATTTAAGCGATTTCGAGTGGGCACAAGAAATACTCCATTATACCAACGGCAACAAAACCGAAGCCGCCAAATTATTAAACCTTGGTTTAACTACATTGTATAGAAAACTGGAAGAAGATGTGGTTTAGGAATAACAAATTATACAAAAATTGCCAATAAGGCAAAATTGCTTTATTACTGTTTTTTATTAGCAATATTAGCTGCATAAAATTGGCGATAAAAAAGGATAGCCTCTTGTTTTGCAGGTAAATTTTAAATATTATTTTAGTAGAAAACAATTTTATATGCAAAATTTTATTCCTTCACATTAGTTTAACATTTAATTTATGCATCAAACAAGTGGCAAAATAGAAACCGAAATTAATATATTGCTCTGCCATTAAAATACACATCATTTGGTTACAAATATTGGGGCTAAAAAACAAAATCAAACCTATCTTATTTATTTTTAGCAAAACAAATAGCACAATAAAAAGTTAAAAAGCTTAGATTAGTGTAGAAATTAAAAAAAAATTATGGCACATCGCATATTAATTACAGGTGGCAGTGGCAATGTTGGTAAGGCATTGTCTTTTGCGTTATTACAAAGCGGTTACGAGGTTTGCCATTTAAGCAGAAGCAAAGGTAAAACCCCCGATATTGCCACTTTTATATGGGATGTTAATGCTGGCGAAATAGACGAACGCTGCTTAACCGGTGTACAAACCATTATACATTTAGCAGGTGCAGGCATAGCCGATAGCCGCTGGACAAACAAGCGAAAGAAAGAAATTATAGATAGCCGCACCCAATCAATAAGTTTACTTTATGCACTAATGCAGCGCAAAGAAAACGAAGTTAAAACCGTAATTTCAGCTTCGGCATCTGGCTTTTACAGTAGCAGAGGAGACAAATTGCTTGATGAACTATCTTCCCCTCGAAAGGATTTTATGAGCAAATGTTGCCAACTTTGGGAGCAAGCAGTTGATAAAGGAGCCGAAATGGATTTGCGCATAGTTAAATTTAGAACAGGAGTTGTACTAGATAAAACATCGGGTGCATTGGTAAAAATTGCACAACCTATAAAATTAGGTTTAGGTGCTGCTTTGGGTAGCGGTAAGCAATGGATATCGTGGATTGAATTAAGTGATGTGGTAAAAATGTACATTTTTGCTATTGAAAATAAAGATTTAAATGGTGTATTTAACATGGCCACGCCAAACCCAGTTACCAACCAACAATTAACCACCAGCATTGCCAAACAATTACACAAACCGCTATGGTTGCCTAGCGTACCCGCTTTTGCGCTTAAATTAGCATTAGGCGAAATGAGTTTGGTAGTTTTAGGAAGCACCAAAATGGACGTCAGCAAAATACAAAAAGCTGGTTTTATTTTCGCTTACGCGGATTTAAAGAGTGCCTTAAAAAATATTTATGAGTCAGTATAATTTTATTATACTCGGTGTAAATTAATTATTGTGCTGTTTTTTTGCGTCAACGATTCTTGCCTACCGGCAGGCAGGCAGCCGAAAGCGTGTTTAACTTGCCTACCGGCAGGCAGGAACGCCCAAATTATCTTTAAAATCATAAAAAAATAATACTTCAACGCCCAACTCAAATTTAATGCTTAAACAAAACATCAACGTATTTTGGTTTCGTAGAGATTTACGTATAGCCGATAACGCTGCATTATACCATGCCCTAAAAGCCGATAAACCCGTTTTACCCCTATTTATTTTTGATAAAAGTATTTTAGATAAACTGGAAGATAAAAACGATGCAAGGGTAACTTTTTTGCACCAAGAAATTGAAAAATTACAAAATGAGTTTATAAACAACCAATCGGATTTATACATAGAATATGGCTTTCCGATAAAAATTTGGCAACAATTAATTCAAAAATATCAAATAACAGCCGTATATACCAACCACGATTACGAACCGTATGCCCAACAACGTGATACTGAATTAGCAAAACTTTTTGAACAAAATAACATTGCCTTTTACACTTTTAAAGACCAAGTTATATTCGAAAAAAACGAAGTAGCTAAAGATGATGGCAAACCTTACGTGGTTTTTACGCCCTACAAACGCAAATGGTTAGATAAACTAAACGCTTATTATGTAAAGCCTTACCCATCAGAAAAACTTTTAGTCAATCTTTTCAAAACTCAAAGAAAATCTTTGCCAAGTTTACAAAGTATGGGTTTTGAGAGAAGTACAATACCTTTTCCAGATAAGGTTTTTGCCGATATTTTAAAAAACTATGCCGATGATAGAAACTTTCCTGCAAAGGATGCTACATCGCACATTAGCTTACATTTAAGGTTTGGTACCATAAGCATTAGGCACTTGGTAAATGCTGCAAAAGATATTAGCGAGGTTTGGTTAAGCGAGTTAATTTGGCGAGATTTTTATTTTTCTATACTCTGGCATTTTCCGCATTCGGCTACGCGAAGTTTTAGACCCGAGTACGATAACATTAAATGGCGCAATAATCCGCAAGAATTTGCAGCTTGGTGTGCCGGCAAAACAGGCTACCCAATGGTTGATGCTGGTATGCGTGAGCTTAACCAAACTGGCTTTATGCACAACCGTGTACGCATGGTTGTTGCCAGTTTTTTAACTAAACATTTATTGATAGATTGGCGCTGGGGCGAACGTTATTTTGCCGAAAAATTGCTAGATTTTGAATTAGCAAGCAACGTAGGCGGCTGGCAATGGGCAGCAGGCAGCGGGGTTGATGCTGCACCTTATTTCAGAATTTTTAATCCTGCCGAGCAAATTAAAAAGTTTGATAAAGATTTAAAATATGTAAAAAAATGGATTCCCGAGTTTAACGATGTTTTTAAATACCCAAAACCTATTGTTGACCATAAAGAAGCCCGAGAAAGATGTTTGAGAGTTTACAAAGAAGGCTTGGCGGCTTTTTAATTTGTGATTTTAGATTTTGATGTTTGTTAAATATTAACGCCATATAAAGGATAGTTTAGATTGTTGGTTACCTAGTTTTTGGTGGCACAGCAAACACTAATTTATCGTATTCGGTATAAAAAAAACAATAGGAGGTTAAAAAAACTGTGGAGTAGAAGTGCAGTTAAATTTTATATAAAACTAGTTAATTTAGATCTATTTCGCTTAACGGTGTTTTAAAATTTCAAAATTATCTTCTACGCAATTAATTCTGTTGTGAATAGAATATCGTTTGAGTAGATAATCTTTCAAAATTTTATTCGCCCAAACTCTACAAAGAATTTCCTTTTGAGATTTAACTCGATAACCAACAGAAATTACCCTATCTAAGGTATAATGTTCTGTTTGATAAACTTTTCCATCTGATTCAGTTGTCGCAAAATTTGCGACAACTAAAAAACCTTGTAGTTTTTCTTTCAAAACATTCGAAATGTGTTTTCCTATTGTTTTTACTTCTCTTTTAAATAAAATTGACAGTTGTTGCAGATTAACCCAAACCGTTTCAGTCTCAACTCTTACTTCAATATGCTGGGCAAGTTCATAATGGCGATACAAAATTATAGCATTATTCATAACCCAATTTCTTTAAATAAAATTAGCAATCGAATTTTTATCCAATATTTCAAATTGAAATTTATTGCTGCGGTCGCAATTTACGACAGCAAATGATTCTATTCGGCATCAAAAAATTGAAACGAAAATAATTTATGAAGCCTTTTTAGTTTCGCTTAACCTGCTCGTTTAGTCTTTTTGTATCTAAAGTATAAGGTTGGGATAAGTAAAAATGAAGCATAAATGGGTATTCCGAATGGTAAAAAATGGTTTTTCGATATTCCTTTTTAAAATTAAAATTTCGTTACTCATAAACTGCCAATCCTAATAACCTTACTTCTTCTTTTTTTCCTCCTCCTCATCGCCCCAAACAATTTCATCTTGTTTATCCAGCACCACCTCGGCTTCTTCGGCAACATCGGCGTCGCCAATAACTTTTTTAGGGAAATTAAATAAGTAAGATGTTAAAACAGGTAATACAAAAATAGAAACCGTAAAAATTGAAATAAATAAGTCAAATTTTTCACTGTCGATAAATTTGGCAATTGCAGTTCCTTCGGCAAAATGGGTGTACAACGATGCCGATAATTTAAGCCCCAAAACTCCAATTACCAAAAACGCTACGGTTTCTAAAAAAGGATATTTTTCTAATAAAGAAACAAAACCCTGGGCAACAAATCGCATAGCTAAAATGCCAATAAAAACACCAATGTAAATTAGCGGCATGTGGTCGGTAAAGGCTACTGCGGCAAAAACGTTATCAATAGAGAAAGCTAAATCCATAACTTCTACCAAGGCAACGGTACTCCAAAATACGCCCAATGCACCCACTGTTGAGCGGTAAAGCCAGCTTTTTTGTTTGTCAACACTTTCGTCTTCGGTTTTAACGGTATGTTTGTTTTTAAAATAGCTGTAAGCTAACCAAAGTAAGTAAAAGCCACCAATAGGTTTTAAAAACCATATTTTTACCAGCCAGCCAGCAATAAGTAAACATATACCACGGAATACATAAGCCCCAATAATGCCATATTTTAGGGCTTTGTTGCGTTGTTCTTTTGGTAAATCTAATACCATGGTAGCTAAAACGGCTGCGTTATCAACCGATAGTAAGCTTTCGATAACTATTAAATTAAGTATAATTAGTAGGCCGGCTTGTATATCATCGCCTAATAAGTAGTGTAAAAAATCCATAATGGTGTAAAAGTATTTAGTGTGTATGTAAGGTTTGAAATTGAGTATTTTTTATGTGTTAATTTATTTACCGATTTTGTAAGCGTACTCGGGCGATATGTCGTAATTCCAAACTTGGTGTAAAATTTGGTGTTGAGTAGTAATTATATCTTTCCAAAACACCTCTCCAACCAAACCAATTTGGGCTTTTTCAAAATTGTTTTTGTCGTATAGTTTTTCAATCCCATTTAAATGTTTTTGATTATCTAATAGTGGTTTTATGGCGATAGTTTTTATTTCTTGTGTATTAAATTTACAAACCAATTGAAAATTTTTCGCACTTATTATTTCTACTATTTTTATCATTATTGTAAAGGATTTATTTTATGTAAATTTTCAAATTTTACATAAATCCTCGTATTGTTTTTTACCTAAATCTTATTAAATTCTATAATTGCACTTTGTATGCGTTAACGATGGTAGCGGCATCCTTTTTATTAATTGCCCATTTCCCCCTTCGGGGGCTAGGGGGAGGGCAATTGATAAAAAGATATAGCGAACAGCGTGTTTAAACGCCCCAATATTAATTATAAATTTAACAACATTCTTATTAATCGAAACTAAGTTAAATCGCATTCGTATTCAGCATAGTTTTTAAAACATTTGCTTCAATATCGGCATTGCTAAGGTTATCTAAAAAATGTGTATCGGCAATTTTATGGTAGCTTTGTACCAATAACTCCTTAATTTTTAAAGGAATATAAGTTTTTAAACCGCCTACACTGCTTTGTAATTTATCGTTTTTATATTGTAGTTCTTGTATAATTTTTGCTTTACGCGATAAGGTGTTTTCCTTATCGATTTCGGTAATTTTTGCTATTTCGCAAAACAAAAATAAGTTTCGAGACGGTGCAAACAAAAAATATTTATCGGTATGTATAAACTTGTAGATTTCTATTTTTAAGTTGCCGGCGTTTAAGCCACAAAAAAACTCGGTTTTAAAATCGTATTTACACAAAACGCCCATCAGTTTTTTTTGAATGGTGGCGTAATTATTTACATAAACTTCTTGGTTCTCAAAGCCTAGTAAATCATTTAATTTATCGGGCTCAATATCATAAAAATAATCTTTCGCATACCTGGCACTAAACGATGTTATGTTTTTAGCAAACGGAAAATCGCTAGAGTCGGTAGAAAGTATTTGAAATAAATTACGTAACGATGTGTTTATTTTTAAAGTTTGCTTTTGCTTATCTAAATTAAAATTTTTCTCGGTGTAAACGCTGTCGTTCATTTTATCAATCAAATCTTCGTTTAACTGAATTTCGTCGTAAACCAAACTTACATTGCCTTCGTTATTTTTTTTTATCCGTTTTAAAAGTTCTAAAATGCTAGTAGTAAACTGTAAATGAAAAAGTTCTAATTTACCAGCATCTAGTTCTAAATTGTTCTCGAATAATTTATGAATTACCTGTGTGCGTAAATAAATTTTATAAACCACTTCTTCATCATCAAAAAAAACCGAAAGCAATTGTAGCTTATCAATTACTTTATTAGATTGATTTAGAATGTTTAACAGGTAATCATCCATTAGCTTTTATCCATTTACTCGGGTTACGTTTTTCTTTAGTTCGGTTTCTAGGCTTTGCAATTCGGTGTCTAACGCTCTACGACTTTGTGTACCCTCTTCGTGTATTTTTTTAACTTCGTTTAAGGTTTCAATTAACGATTGTGTGGTGCGTTTTAAGGTTTCAACCGATACCACCGTTTTTTCGTTTTCTTTGGCAACATCAATGCTGTTTTGTTTCAGCATTTCGGCATTTTTTTGCAAAATGGTGTTGGTAGTGTCCGATATTTTCTTTTGCATCTCCACATTTGCCTTTTGCCTTTGTAGGGCAACGGCAATTGTCAGTTGGTTTTTCCAAACTGGTATAGTGGTTGATACTATGGATTGTGCCTTTTCGGCAATAGAAGTGTTGTTGTTTTGCACCACTCTAATTTGCGCTAACGATTGCATCATTATAAAACGAACCACTTTCATATCGGCCAGGCGTTTATCAACTCTTATGGTAAAATCGCGTAAATCGGCAATCTCATAATCGTTATGGGCGGCTGGGTTGGCTTCCATTTTTGCTAAATCGGCCATTAACTCCTCGTATTTTAACTTGCCCGATATAATTAAATCTTCCATTTGTTTAATGTACGTTACATTGCTATCGAACATAGTTTGTAACGAACTGTTATCTTTAATAGAAGTTAAACGCCCAGCTTTAATTTTATTGGTAATTTTATCAATATTTCCAACAACGGTATCGTATTTTTGAAACAATTTTTTTGCATCAATAACCAACTTGTTTAAAAACGGAATTTTAGATAAAAACTGCTTAAAAGTGCCTTGCTCAAGTTCATCAACATCAATATAATTAAGTTCAGACAATAAATCGTTTATTAAAGTACCTACATCGCCCGAGTTAAAAGTACGTACCGATGTTAAAAATTCGTTACTGTATTTCTCCATCGAGTTTTGTACCTCAACACCGTAATTTAATACCGAATTTACATCGCTTGGCACTAAATCTTTACTTAGCTGGCCATATTTTTCTTTCTCTTGGGGAGTTATGGTGGTTAAATCAACGTTACCTTCTTTATCTACTTTTACAGGAGTTAGGGTAGGTATATTTTGTATGGGCTCGAGTTCCATTTTATAAATTAATTAGCAAATATTTTTGATTAAAGATATTGGTTGGCAACCGTTTTTACAGTTTCTTCTAGTTTTTTATCTTTGGTAGGTTCGCCTACGGCATTAAACTTCCACTCGCCGTTTTTCTTGTAAAAAACACCCATAACCATTGATGTATGGCCAGCAAAACCAGCACCTTTTGCAATATCAAAAGTTGCAAAAATTTCGTTTACGCGTTTGGCTGTACCTTCGTAAATACGAATAGAAGCAAATGGAATAGTACCAAAATCGTGACCTCTAAAGCTGTTTAACACAAAAGCCACGTAGGTAACTTGCGGGTTTAATTGCGAAAAATCGATGGTTAAAATCTCGTTATCTAAGCCATCATCACCACTCATATCGCCTGTTAAATCATCGCCACTGTGTTTTATTGCACCATCTTTAGATTTTAAGCTACCAAAGTAAACCACATCAACCGTTTGTTTGGCATCGTTAAACAAAGCACAGCTTGCATCTAAGTCAACAGCTTCTTTGGTGGTGCCAAAGCCAAACATTCCTTTTTTTTCTATTGCGCCCCAGTTAATACCTACACAAACGTTTTGTAGTTTGCTGCCATTTGTTTTTTCGAGGCTAATGCGTTGCCCTTTTTGAAGATTTATTGCCATTTTATATTAGTTATATTTAGTTAAATAATCTTGTAAGCCACCTTTCATACCCACACCTACGGCTTCAAATTTCCAGTTACCTTCGCGTTTGTAAATTCTACCAAACTCAACGGCAGTTTCTATCGAAAAATCTTCTTCTAATTCGTATTTTAAAATAACATCGTTTGTTTCGGTGTTAAAAACACGTACAAACGAGTTACGAACCTGTCCAAAATTTTGTTTACGGGTTTCGGCTTCGTGAATGGTTACTACCACGCAAATTTCGGTAGCGGTGGCGGATATTTTTGACAAATCAACCAGTATTTGTTCGTCATCGCCTGCGCCATCGCCGGTAAGGTTATCGCCAGTATGTTCTACTGCGCCATCGGGCGATTTTAAGTTATTATAAAAAATAAAATGCTCTTCGGAAAGCAGTTTTTTATTTTCTCCCAAAATAAAAATAGAAGCGTCTAAATCAAAATTGGTACCGGTTGATGAGCTGTTGGTATCCCACCCTAAACCTATTGTAAACTTAGGTGCGTGTATGTTTTCACGCTGTCCTTTTTGTAAGCTAATGGCCATATTATACTAATTTATAATTGTTTAAATTTAAGTGTTTTTTTATGTTGTTTAAGTTTTGTGCGTAACTATCAATAGTGTGGTAACCGTTGCCTATTGCCATATCGTATAAATGGTTTATAAATGCGTGGCTTTGGTTGTTTAAAAAAACCATAAAACTTTCGGTAGCGGTATTTAAAATGTATTTAACAATACGGGTGTTTATACAAAAATTTGGGTTGCTAATAATATCGTCTAAATCAAAAATAGATTTTACGCTAAAGTAATTTAAATAGTTTTCAATATTAGGGTGTATGGTATCATTTACCAGTTCGGCAAAGTATAGCATATAAATTTGGTTGTTTAAATTATAGTTGTTAGCCATATTTAAAATCATACGTTCGTGGCTGCCCGTAATTTTTATATCATCTAAAAATATAAGAATTTTATTGTTCAAAAAATCTTTATCAATATGAAACGAATCGTTGCTTATGAGTTCGAGCCTTTGTTTTGCGCTTAATTCGCCATAATCTTCTTTATAAGTTACGGTACGGTGCACTTTTGTTTCTTGTACAACGGCGTGTCCATTATCTGCCAGCCAACGGTTTAATTTAAAAACAAAATGGTTTTTTAAAGCAAAAGTCGCTGTGGGTATAAACGAATAAGGGCTTGATATCACCACAATTTGCTCCTTAATTTGCTGGTACTGTAAAAAATCTTGTATAAAACCTTTGGCTAAACTGGTACCAAATTCTCTTGCAATTTTATCGTCTCCAAATTTAAAGCTACTGTAATCTTGCGGATTAAAACCAAAATCAACCTCATTATTTATTTTGTGAAGCGAATAATTTACAATTTGCTGCATATTAATGTATTTATAGTAAGTAGATTAGAATTTATTAACACGCTGTTTATGCCAACCAAGTTTGCCCCAGCAATATCGGCTTTGGGGTTATCGCCAACGTGTACTATTTCATTTAACGGTAAATGGCTAACTTTATCAAGCATCAAATTAAAAAATTTAGGGTTAGGTTTCGATAGTTGTTCCTCATCCGAATATAATTGAAAATCGAAGAAACTAGCTAACCCAATTTGCGCTAAAACTTTCCTTAACGTTTGCCCTTTTATAAAACCTGTATTGCTTAAAATATTCATTGTACAATTGGCATTTTGCTTTAGATGCTCTAAAACCGTAATTGTTTCACTACTGTACAAAAATGGCAAATGTTTAAACAATAATGTTTCCATTTGTTGGTAAAGCTGCTCGGTATCAATGCTATCAAAGTTATTATTAAAGTTGTTAATCATATTAATAACCATCAAATACATTTCTTCCGCATCAATATTTTTGCCAGTTTTTTCGTTAATGTTGTTACACATTACATCAACCTGCCTAAAAATTAAGGCAACTTCGTCTAAACTTTTATGTGTAGCATTAAAATTATCGTAAAAAAACTGTGTGCGCTCAATTTTAAATAATGGGTTTGATTTGATGAGTGTTAACCACAAATCGAAAGAGTAATGTTTAAAATAGGGCATTTATTTAATTGAATTTTAGATTAAAAGTAGCTATATTATTTTAAAAGGATATATTAAAATCTTTTTTGGTGGTTTATGATTATCCAGTGTTCGATTAATAAGTATTGTTCTCGTAATGGTTAGGGCGTTTTAACACGCTTGTCGCTGTATCTTTTTTTATTTAGCCTTAACTCCGCAGACCGGCATAAAAAAGGAAGAGAAAAAGTCAGTAAATCAATGATTTAAAGACTTTTTTCTTCCTTAAAATTTCACTATATTCGGTG
>REAS01000161.1 GCA_004294495.1 Sphingobacteriales bacterium | reverse complement strand
CAATTACTATCTTCGTACATATTATGCCTAAATATACATTTAATTAATTGATTATCAAAATTTTAACTCACTTTTTTAAAGTATAAAAGTAGAAATAATTGTTTGTTTTTTTGAAAAGGAACGGATAGGGCATTTTGGCGGCCGCTAGCCCCGCTTTACGTTACAAGGTTTTTGCCAATAAATGGTGCTAAATAAGAAGAAATTGTGCTAGCAAAAACGCTTTTCACTGCTATCGGGTTTAGGTTGAGCAGGGGATTATAAATTTTGTAAAACTTAGAGGTTTACTAAATCCCTACCCTCCTATTTGCAACATACTTAAACTGCTACCAGTAAATTTAAACAGTTGTTTCTGTTGCATTGCAGTTTGCAGTTTTTGCGTTAAAGCAAAATCATCTAAATCGGGAGTAATAGCTATGGGGTTATTGTTGCTTAAACAGCCGTAAATATTGCCTTTAGCATCTAACCTTAAACGGTTACAATCGTGACAAAAAGGTGCACTTTCGTTAGCAATTATACCAAAAGTTTGGCCACAAGTGGTTTGCCAATAATTTGCAGTTGCCGATAATTGCCTATCTTTTTGAGTAAAACTATATTTGGTTGCAATGGTATCTAAAATTTGTTGTTGTGCTACAAAATGGGTTTCGGTATTGGTATACAAATGGCCCATTGCCATAACTTCTAAAAAACGAATAGTAATATTTTTAGAAAATGCGAAATCAAGCAATGGTAAAATTTGGCTTTCGTTTATGCCTTTCATTATTACGGCATTAAGTTTTACTGTTAAACCGCAGTTTAATGCAGCATCAATTCCAGCAATAACTTTGTTTACATTTTTGCGCTTGGTTATTGCAAAAAACACATCTTCTTCAATAGCATCCAATGATACGTTGACACTTTTTAAACCTGCATTTTTTAATGCCTGTGCTTGCCTTGCCAACAAATACCCATTAGTAGTCATTTGTATTTGATGTAGGTTTTGTTGGTTTAAACCTTGTATTAACTGGGGTAATTCTCGGTATAAAAGTGGCTCACCACCGGTTAAGCGAATGGTTTCTAAGTTTAGTTGTTGATGCAGTTTAACAATTAAATTCAAAAAAAAAGAAGCATTTTTTTGCGGACGATGGTCGGCAACAATATCATCTTCATTACCTAAGGTACAATACACACAATTTAGGTTGCAAACATCGGTAAGGCTTACACGTAGGTTTTTGAAAGTTCGATTATATGGGTCGGTGTTGGGTATCATTTATTGCGTAAATATAAAAATATTAAGCTGTTTTGATAACGTTATAAGTAGCTAATCAAATTAAATGTTAACTTAATTTGCGTTAAGGATTGCAGTGAAAATCCTTTTTGCTTTTTCGGCAAAAAGATTGTAACGGAAAGCCTGACGGCCTTGGCATTGCTAGGGCTTTGCGTTTGGGTAAATGCCTAGGCTGTAACGCCCAAATAATTTTTTAAAACTTGTTTTTTTTTATTAATTGAATTTAGGGTTTATAAAACTTACAAAGTTTCTGTTTCCCCTAATTTCTCTTGTGCTATTAAATCGGCTATTGAGGTTTCGGATAATACTTTTAAGGTTGCGTCTCGCACATTTAAAAATGCGTGGCGTATGCCGCAGGTAGCTTCGTCTTTACATTCATCGCACTTTTGGTAAAAATTTATGCTTACGCAGGGCAGTTGCGATATTGGCCCGCCAGTTAAGCGTATTACCTGTACCAAATTTATTTCTTTAGGGTCTTTTAGTAACGAGTACCCGCCGCCAGCCCCTTTTTTGCTGTATAAAAAACCAGCATTTCGCATTTCGAGGAGTATTTGCTCGAGAAATTTTTTGGGTATATGTTCGGTTTCGGCAATGGTTGATATGTTGATGGAATCTTTACCAAAATTTTGCCCCAAAGCAATTAATGCCCTTATGGCATATTTAGTTTTTTTAGATAACATTGCCGTTAATTTCTATACTATAGGTAATTTCTACTCCGCCAGCTTCCAGCATATCATGTACCGAACAGTATTTTTTTACGGCTAACTCGGCAGCTTTTGCTACTTTTTGGGCATCTAATGTGCCTGTGAGTTTAAAAAGCAAGTGTATTTTGGTAAAAACTGTTGGTATTTGCTCTCTACGTTCGGCGTTTATGCTTACCGTAAAATCATCAATTACTTGGCGTTGTTTTTTTAAAATGCTTACCAAATCTAACGAGCTACATGAACCTAAGGCCATTAAAACCATTTCCATTGGGCGTACGCCTAAACCTTGTCCGCCAATTTCGGGCGAACCATCTATTTGAACCGTAATGTTGCCCATGCCTGTACCTTCAAAGTGTACGGCATCGTTTTTTCTTTTAAGTTCTACATTCATTTTATACAGATTTTTGTAATGCTTGGCTAATATCAGCTAAAATATCGTCAATGTTTTCTAATCCCACCGAAACACGTATAGAACCAGCAAAAATACCTATACTTTCTCGCTCGCTTTCGCTGAGTTTAGAGTGTGTGGTTGATGCTGGGTGTGTGGCTATTGAACGAGAATCGCCCAAGTTTGATGATATTAAAATCATTTCCAAAGCATCCATAAATTTTTTTGCGTTATTAAAACCCCCTTTAATTATAAAAGTTACAATGCCGCCACCTTGCGTCATTTGTTTTTTTGCCAAATTGTATTGCGGGTGAGATGGTAAAAATGGGTACCGAACTAATTCCACATTTTCATTAGCTTCTAACATTTGTGCTACTGATAAAGCGTTGCTGCAATGTCTATCCATACGTAAAGGTAAGGTTTCTAAACTTTTAGATAGCAGCCAAGCATTAAAAGCCGACATTGCTGGGCCGGTATGTCTAATAAAAAATAACATTTCTTTAATCAACTCTTTTTTACCAACAACTATGCCACCCAAAACTCGGCCTTGCCCATCCATATATTTTGTAGCCGAGTGGCTTACCAAATCAACCCCGTAAGCAATAGGTTTTTGTAAGTACGGGGTGGCAAAACAATTGTCGACGTTTATAATTATGTGCGGGTATTTTTGTTTAATTGTGGTGCATAGCCACTCTAAATCTACCAGTTCTAACCCCGGGTTTGATGGGGTTTCCAAAAAAATCATTTTAGTAGCTGGGGTTATTGCCGCTTCTAAATCGGCTGGGTTTTCGGCATCAATATAAGTGCTGGTTATGCCCCAACGAGGGAATAAGGTAGTTAATAATTGGTGTGTTGAGCCAAAAATTGCTCGGTAAGCTACCACATGGTCGCCACTATTTAGCAAGCCCGCAAACGATGCAAATACAGCCGCCATACCCGATGCAAATGCTAAACCATCTTCGGCACCTTCTAATTCGCAAACTTTATCAATAAATTCGGTAGTGTTTGGGTTAGAATATCTTGAATATATATTACCTTCTATTTCATCGGCAAAAATGGCTCTACCTTGTTCGGCATCATCAAACACAAAACTTGATGTTAAGTACAATGGTGTAGAGTGTTCTCGGTTTTGAGTGCGAGGGGTTTGTGTGCGTATAAGTTTAGTTTCTTGTTTCATTAAAAAGGCTGTAAGCTAATATGGTTGCAATATTAAGCAGATTAAATGTTTATATATAATTATTTTTTTGGGAGATAGTTTAGTTAAAACTAACCTTAATATGCAAACCTAAACAAGTTTATAATTGTTTAAATTTTTGGGTATTTACATTCAAGAGCAGAATCAAGCAATAAATACCGTTGCCTTTTTTACTTGAATGTAAGATAATTTTGTTTTATAGTAAATTAAAAAAATAAATTTTATGATTGCTGCATTTTACAGGTTATACACTGTTTTAAAATTACGTTTTTAATTGGTTTTTAAATAATTAGGTTAATATTTCTAAATAAAAATCTAATATAGGTTTAGTTATTCTATGCAAAACGATTTTTTTTTATTTCAAATTTGCAAACCAAAAACCATACTAATAAAATAAAAAACTTACTCAACCAATTCATTAACCCCATATAAAGGCCAGTTAATAAACCAGTTTTCGGCTCTAAATTGGTTCATGCTTATACGTATTGCTGTTGCAGGGGCGTATTTTTGCACATAAGTGCTTAAACTTTTCGATTTTAAATTTTCTTCGGCTTTTACCTCAATAGGTATAATTTGGTTTTGTTGTTGTATTACAAAATCAATTTCGGCGGTGGCGTTTTCGGCTACCCAATAATATAAATCGGTTTTAATTTTTAATTGTTGACACACAAACTGTTCGGTTAAAGCACCTTTATACTCGGTTAAAATATTGTTTTTTTCGAGCAAAATTTTGGGGTCTAAGTTTGCAATCGAGTTTAGTAAGCCAATGTCAACCAAAAAAAGTTTAAAAGCATCAAAATCGGCATAAGCATTTAAAGGCATTGCGGGTTTTTTTACCCTGTTTACTTTTAATACCAAGCCAGCATCAACTAGCCAGTTTATGGCGGTCTCAAAATCTTTTGCTCTTGCGCCGTTTTTTAGTTGGCTGTAAATAAATTTTCGGTTTTCTTTTGCCAATTGGCTTATTAACGATTGCCACACTAGCTTAATTTTAGGCACAATATCGTTTGGGGCGTGTTTGGCAAAATCGTTTTGGTATCCTGTAATTATTCTTTGCTGAATTTGCCTTACGGTTTCTAAATTTTTGTTTTGTATGTAGTTTGCCACAACTTCGGGCATACCGCCCACAAAATAATAAAGGCGCAATAACTCAACCAGCTTTTGGTGAAAGCTTGCAATTACCGCCCAGTTTTTAAGCGTTAAATTATCGGCCAGTTTACTGTGACCTAGGTTATTTAAAAACTCTGTAAAACTTAAAGGGTAAAGTTGCAAAAAATCTACTTTGCCTACCGGGAACGAATGGTTTTTTTGCAACGAAATACCCAATAAAGAGCCGGCAGCAACAATATAATATTGAGGTGCTTGTTCGTAAAAATACTTTAATGCAGTTAAGCCCTTTTCGGCTTCTTGTATTTCATCAAAAATTAGCAAAGTGGTAGTGGCATCTATTTTTTGACTGGTCTCAATTTCTATTACTTCTATAATGCGTGGTATGTTAAAATCGGGCTTAAACATATCTTGTAAACGTTGGCTGCTTTCAAAATTTAAGTAAACTACTTGCTTAAATTGTTGTTGCCCAAAGGTGTGCATTAGCCAAGTTTTACCAACCTGCCTTGCGCCTTTAATAATTAAAGGTTTACGGTTTGCAGCATTTTTCCAGTCTGTCAATTCTTTAATTAATAACCTGTTCATAATTAAATATTTATGTATGAAATTTGCTCAAATATAAAAATTATTTACATTTTTTCAAACCAATAAATGTAATACATAACACTTATTCGAATGAATAAATGCAATACACAACACTTTTTCAAACCAATAAATGTAAAAAATCACATTCATACTCAAGAAAATAAAATTTAAGTTCAGATTTTTTTTAAGAAATAGCTTCCCTAAACCAAATACTTACACACAATTGGCATACGGCGGCCCATACCAAACGCTTTAGGCGAAACCCGCAAAATAGGTGGTGTTTGGTAACGCTTAAACTCGGCGTTGTTTACTAAATTTAATATGCGGTGTACGGTTTCATCGGGGTAACCCAAAGCTATAATTTCTTTAACGCTTTTAGTTTCTTCAATATAATGAAACAATACTTTGTCTAACAAATCGTAATCGGGTAGGCTATCGCTGTCTTTTTGATTAGGGCGTAATTCGGCCGATGGTGGTTTAACAATTGTGTTTTGTGGAATAATTTCTTTGTTGCGATTTATAAATTGGCACAATTGATATACTTGGGTTTTGTAACAATCGCCAATTACGGCAATAGCACCGCACATATCACCATACAAAGTGCCGTAACCTACGGCTGTTTCACTTTTGTTTGATGTATTTAAAAGTACATAACCCAACTTGTTTGATAGTGCCATTAGCAACACCCCACGGCTGCGGGCTTGTAGATTCTCTTCGGCAATGTTTTGGGGAAGGTTGTTAAATGCGGGTTTTAAAATATCCTCAAAAGTTTGAGCAATGCTGGCAATTGGCAGTGTAATGCTTTTGCAACCCAAATTTGTAACCAAATCTTCGGCATCTTTTATCGAATGGTTTGATGAGTGTTTTGAAGGCATTAAAACGGCAAGCACATTGTCTGCACCTAAAGCATCGGCCGCTAAGGCACAAACCAAAGCCGAATCTATACCGCCCGACAGGCCTAAAGTTGCTTTGGTAAAGCCCGATTTTTGAAAATAATCTTTAATACCCAACACCAAAGCGTGGTAAATTTGCTCGGTAGCTGTGGCAGATGTTTCGGTAGTATCGGCGTAAGCCAAAGCCATATTTTCGAAATCAAAAACCTTAACATCTTCTTCAAAATAATTTAACTGCGCCACGGTTTTACCCGTTTTATCTAAAACTGTTGAGCCACCATCAAAAATTAATTCGGTTTGGGCACCTACTTGGTTAACATAAAAAAGTGGTAAATTATATTTTTCGCAATTTTGTTGCAGTATGGCTTTTCGGGTGTTTTGTTGGTTGTAATTAAATGGCGAAGCAGCAATGTTTATCATTAAATGGGGTTGTTGCTTTATCAACTCGTCCATTGGGCAGGTGGTGTATAAGGGGTTATCGCCAAAATTCCACAAATCTTCGCAAACGGTAAGGGCAATTTTATAGCCCATAAAATCAATACAATTAAACTCTTGTGAAGGTTCGAAATAGCGATATTCATCAAAAACATCGTAAGTGGGCAATAAAGCTTTTTTTACGGTTGCCCTGATTTTACCGTTATCAATAAAGCAAGCAGCATTAAATAAATCTTTACCCTTTGGCAAGGGATTTTTTACGGGTACGCCAATAATACAGGCTATGCCTTGTGTAGCAGCAGCAATTTTTAATACCTCTTCTTCGCACCTTTGTACAAACGAAGGATATTCTAAAAAATCGCGAGGTGGGTAACCACAAACACTAAGCTCGGCAAAAACAACTAAGTGTGTACCCAGTTGTTTTTGCTGATTTAAAACCTCAATTATTTTATCGGCGTTAAAATCAAAATTGCCAATATGGTAGTTTAATTGTGCTAAAGCAATTGTCATTAAAATTTTAAAAGAATATGGCCAAATTTAAACCTATGTAACTACTTCGTAATGTACCACCAGTTGTTAATTGTGTTACTTTAGAAAACCCATTATTAAATGCCAAACCAGCACTTGCTTTTGTTTTACCAGACAATGAAAACTCGGTACCAGCACCTATTATTACACTACCACGGTAGGTAGATATGCTGCTTGATATGTTAACATTTTCTTTCGTGGGTTCTGCAGTATTTGTAAATTTTACATCACTTTTTGCACCTATGTTAAAACCGTTACCTAAGCCAACTTCGCCATAAAAGCGCATATTGTTTTGTTGGTTGGTAAATAGTTTTAGCTTTATAGGTATTTCTAAATATTGTAGCTTGTATATGGTTTGATACTCTAACCCACCAGTAGTAATGGTTTGGCCATTTACGGTGGTTATTGAAAGTCCGGTACTAAAAGTGTAGTTGTCGGCAAATGCAAAATCGCCAAGTAGGCCATAAGAAAAGCCAGCTCGCATACCATCTGATTTTACAGTGCCATTATTATCTACAACTTTTAAAAAGCCAAAAGTGGGGTGTGCGGCTATTCCTAATTTAAATCCTCTAAAAGTATCGCCAGTTTGGCCAAATAATAATGTTGATAAGCAAATAAAAAATAAAGCAAATACTAACTTTTTCATAATTTCGAATTTTAAATAACTATAATTTTAATCAATGAATTTTATAAACTTCAAAACTACTCTTTTTTTATTATGCCTAACCATACTATTTGCTTGTAATCAACAAAAAACAGTTGATGTTAGTGCTATTGATGTAAAAATTAATGTACTTAGGTTTGATAAAGATTTTGCCAAACTACAACCCCAACAACTTAACACACAGTTGCCCATTTTACAAAAAAAATATGGTGCTTTCTACAAAGATTATTTTGAGAAGGTTTTAAATGTTGGCTCGGTGGCCGATACTAACTATTATACCACTGTACGAGAAATTATTAAAGGGCAAGCCTTTTTAGATTTGCAGCATGAAACAGACTCGGTTTATAAAAATTTAGATAACGTTACCCAAGATTTAGAGCAGGCTTATAAGCACATAAAATATTATTATCCACAAACTAAAGTACCAAAAATCATAGCATATATATCGGGCTTTCAAGTACAAACACCAATTGGAAGCGGTTATGTTGGTATTGGTTTGGATATGTTTTTGGGTGCAAATTCTAAATTTTACCCGGCTCTTGTACAAAGCGTACCCAATTATATTTCTAAAAGATTTACGCCCGATAATATTGCACCCCGTGTGGTTGAGGTTTTAGCTAGAGAAGATATGTTTCCGGCATTAAATAAAGATAGAACGCTTTTAGCTAAAATGATTTACAATGGTAAAATTATGTATTTTATGGATAAAGTTTGCCCTAACCTTGCCGATAGTACTAAAATTGGACTTACAACCAAACAACTTACTTGGGCCAACACAAACCAAGCCGATATTTGGGGCTTTTTTTTAGAAGAAAACTTGCTGTTTGATACCGATTATTTTAAAACCCAACGTTACCTTTCCGAAGCGCCGTTTACGCCTGGTATTGGTAGCCAAAACGAGTCGGCACCTAAGTTGGGTATTTTTATTGGCTGGCAAATAGTTAAAAAATATATGACCGAAAACCCCGATGTAACTTTACAGCAGTTGATGCTAGAGCGTGATGAACAAAAGGTTTTAAGGCTTGCAAAATACCACCCAAAAACAATAGAAAATTAGCAATTATAGAGTTTTACAAAAAACAGTATTAGTTTACCAACAATTTGTAGCCCCTGCCGTGTACATTAATAATTTCTACATTGGTATCGTCTTTTAAAAATTTACGCAATTTGCTCAAAAAAACATCCATACTACGGCCATTAAAGTAATTATCGTCATGCCAAATTTTAAGCAATGCTTCTTCGCGGGTAAGTACATCGTTAATTTTAAGGCATAGCAAACGCAACAACTCGGCTTCTTTGGTGCTCAATTTTTGCTGTTGCTCATTTCTAACAATTACTTGATTTATGTAATCAAAATAATAAGTACCTATGTAAAAGGTTGTGGCTTGTTTTTCATCTTTATCTGTAGCAGTAACGCTACGTTTTAATAAAGCGTTAATTCTTAAAAGCAACTCTTCAATTCTAAATGGTTTGGTAATATAATCATCGCCACCTAAATTAAATGCAGTAGTTTTATCTTCAATCATGGCTTTCGCCGATGCAAAAATGATAGGCACATTAGGGTTTATTTTTCTAATTTCTTTACCCAAAGTAAAACCATCTTTTTTAGGCATCATTACATCTAAAATGCAAATGTCAAAATCTTCGGCGGTAAAAGCTCTTAAACCAGCATCGCCATCTTTGGCTAAAACTACCTTAAATTTGCCTTTAATTTGTAAGTAATCTTCTAAAAGCAAGCCTAAATTTGGGTCGTCTTCTACTAAAAGAATTTTTTGTTGTTGCATAAAGAGTTGGAGTTAATAATATTTTACTGCGCTATAAATTTAATAATAAACTCGGCACCTTTATCTTTTTCACTTTTTACGTTTATGGTACCGTTCATTTTTTTAACCATTGTATTTACATAGCTAAGCCCTAAGCCAAAGCCTTTAACGTTATGTATGTTGCCCGTAGGTACGCGGTAAAATTGTTCGAATATCTTTTTTTGTTGATCTTTCCCAATCCCAATTCCCTTATCAGCAATTTTTATAACAATTTCTTTACCTATATTTTGTGTGCTTAAGTAAATTTGGGGTTGATTGGTGCTGTATTTAATAGCATTATCCAATAAGTTAAAAATTATATTGGTAAAATGTAGCTTATCGCCTAAAATTATATCGTTAGTAGCATCTAAATTTATAGTTAGTTGAGCATCTTGTTTTTGTAATTGTAAGCGAAAACTATTGGTTACATCCAATATAATTTGGTTTAAACCAAATGGAACCCATTCTATGATAACATCCGTTTCTTCAGCTTTTGCAATGTTAAGTACACGTTCTATATGGTCGCCAAGGCGTTTATTTTCGTCATAAATAATACCCGCCAAACGGTTTACTCGGTTGGTATCATAGTTAATATCGGGGTCGCTTAAAGCTTCGCTAGCTATCATAATGGTTGCCACCGGAGTTTTAAATTCGTGGGTCATATTATTGATAAAATCGGCTTTTATTTCTGCATTTTTTTTCTGCCTTAAAATAGAGAATATAGTAAATGCAAAACTGCCAATTAAAATAAGCAATAAAGCACCCGACGACGCTAAAACCACCCGCATATTGTTTAAAATTACCGAGTTTTTTTGAGGGAAAGTAATAGTTAAATAACCGCCATCTCTAACTAAATCGCTTTTAAATAAAGGGGTTTTATAAGTGTTATATGGGTTAAAAGTGGTTTGATTAGCTTTTAAAAATATCAGCGAATCGTTTAAATTGCTGTTAATTTTGTAATTATATTCTAAAAATATCCCACTATTTTTTAATTCAATGTTTAATAACGAATCTGTAGTTTGTGGTTTTATACGGTTTTTTAACGGGATATTTACTTGTTGATACTCGTTTGCTATATCCTGCAAAAGATGTTCATTGTTTACTTTTGTTTCGGCCGAGTCTAAAAACTTTTTTACCCTTTTTGCTGCATATTCTTGTAATCTTTGTTGTTTAGCCAATTCAATATTTTTGGCTTTTATTGAAGCAATAAAGTTAGACCGTGGCAAAATTTTAAGTATTGGGCCGTCTTGTTGGTCGAATATTATGTACTGCCTAACCGAATCTACAACTGCTGGTGATTTTGCATTTTGAACTGTTTGCTTTTTCTGTTTCTCTCGTATTACGCTTTGCACAACATTATGGCTAAAACCATATTCGTCTTCCACCTGCTCAACATTTATTTTAAATTTATAGTTTGATAAATCGGCATATTCGGCCGGGGCAACATCGTTAAATACCAGCACATTGGGGTAGTTAGAGCGAATGGTACTGTCTTGAAGTTTAAATAAACTATCCGCTTTTTTTTGTTTGTAGCGCATTAATTTAGCAAATGCTAAACCAGGGTTGGTGTTTTTAACTCTTTTTTGGGAGATCACTGGTTTTGAAACCTCACTGGCTTGCTGTTTAAATTTTTCTTTAATTGCTTTTTGCGATAAAAAAACAGCAACTTCTTGTTTCTCTAGTTTTAAAGAAACATTTTTTAAGGCTTCGTTTACCGTACGATCAAATAACTGCGATTTAAATGAGTACGATTCTTTAATAAAATAGTACTGCATTGCCAGCACACCCAAAAGTGCAACACTCATTAACACAATAATAAAGCGAATGCTTTGTTTGCTCATAAAACAAATATATTAATGCTTAAAATGGTAGCGTAGTGTTTAACAAACTTTAACGCTATTTTATGTTTTTAAAATTAGGTACTTTTTGATTAAGTTCAACGTTGATTTTAATTAATTACTTTGGCACTTCGCCAAAAACTGTGGATAGATTTTTAATAATAAATTTATTACCATTAAACAGGTGTGCGTTTGGGGACGGCCTAGCTATTATTTGGATAGG
>REAS01000131.1 GCA_004294495.1 Sphingobacteriales bacterium | reverse complement strand
TAAAAGCAGTTTTTTTATTCATAACCTTTCATTTCCACAAAGCTATGAATATTAAATCGTTACGAGGGTTTTAGCACCACAAATGTCTATTAACCCTATTTAAAATTATTTTAAACCTGAGTTCGATTGTTAATTTGAATATAAATTACTGTTTATCAATATTGTAAGCTATTTTTTGCGTTAACGATTGCAGCGGCATCCTTTTTTTACGCCGAATCTCCCCCTTCAGGGGTCGGGGGGATAGATAAATAAAAAAAGATACAGCGAAAAGCGTGTTAAAACGCCCTAATCATTACAAAAACAACATTCATTAATCGAACTCAGGTTTTAAATAAGACTTAAATCTGTTTTTTAAATAAAGCCTCAAATCCCTCAAACCATAATCTTACCAAACAATAAATTATAACAACACCTAAAAAAACCACCAAAGCATAGAACCCACTAGCCTCAAACCATAAAAAATAATTAATAATAAGTTGAGTAAAAGCATACAAAACCGAAATTAAAATATGGTTTACTTTGCGCTGGTTTGCTAAGTATTGGTAAAAATGCGAACGGTGGGCTTCAAAAATATTTTCGCCACGAAACAAACGACAAATAATTGTAAACACGGTATCTAAACCATAAACTCCTAAAAGTAATATCCATTTTGGATTTTTAGTGTAGGCAATCAAACTCAATATTAAAAAACATATTATTAGCGCAACCGATATACTTCCTACATCGCCCGCAAAAGTTTTGGCCTTTTTTCGCAAGTTAAAAAATCCAAAAACTAGCATTGCTGCCATTAATAGTTGCCAAACACCGTTTGCCAATATAACAACGCCCAAACTATTTTGTATATACCAAATAGATGCTAATGTTGCAGTAAAATAAAGTACAGTTATACCGTTTATACCATCCATAAAATTACAAGCATTTATAATTCCTATGCATAAAACTAAGGTTGTTAAACTCAATCCTACCAAAATTACTATTTGGCTTTGGGCAATATATTCTTGAATTTGAGGGATATTGAGCGCACTTTGATAAACAACTAGAATAACCCCCAAAAAATGTATGCCAATGCGGGTAATGTTGTTTAAAGTTACTACATCGTCCATAAAACTAATAAACGAAATAGCTAAAACCGCCGCTGCAACCCAAATATTTTGAGGTTGAAAAATTAAAATACCCGAAATAAATGCCAAAGGAAAAATTATACCTCCACCACGAATGGTAGTTTTTGTGTGCGAGCTGCGTTGGTTTGGCTTATCAACAATGTTATATTTATCGGCAATTTTAAAATACAACAATTCTAAACTCAATAACAACACCGTGGCTATGCAAAATATAATCATAAGGTAAAGATGGTTTTTTTTAACAATTACAATAAACATTTTTTAAGTTTGACGTATGAAACCCGCAGAAATAAACCTTAAGTTTTCTAATCTTCAAATAAAACTTGCTACAGAGTTTGATAACGAACGCCCCGATATAAAAGTAATACTCTTTTTAATTGGTGTGCAAGAGTTAGGTAAAGGACCACAAAAGTTTAGTAAACGACAAAAGGAAGAACTAATGCATATTGCCAATTGCAGGCTATTTGCCCAAATGGGCTTTTATGAATTAGAAGGTACCGACCAAGATGGTTGGCCGCATTGGCGTGTGGTAAACCCTATACCAAACTATACTGTTTTAGAGCAAGAGTTGATAATAAAATCGTTAATGGTTAATTATTTTGAAGAGTTAGGTTATTAGCTTTAACAATATTTTTATGAAAATAATATCCTACAACGTTAACGGTATTAGAGCCGCAATTAACAAAGATTTTTTAGCTTGGCTACAAGCTACCGATGCCGATATAGTTTGCTTACAAGAAATTAAAGCTACTCCCGACCAAATTGTTAATATACTTTTAATTGAGCAGTTGGGCTATAAACATTATTGGTACCCAGCACAAAAAAAGGGCTATAGTGGCACTGCCATATTTTCTAAAACCGAACCTTTACATGTTGAATATGGTTGCGGTATAGAAGAATTTGACTGGGAAGGGCGAACAATTAGGGCCGATTTTAAAGATTTTTCGGTAATGAGTGTTTATTTCCCTTCGGGTAGCAGTGGCGATGAAAGGCAAGTGTTTAAATATCAGTTTCTAGATAAATTCGCTAGTTATATTGATCGTTTAAAACTCGAATTTCCAAATCTAATTTTATCTGGCGACTACAACATTTGCCATCAAGCAATTGATATACATAACCCAAAATCAAATGCTAATTCGTCGGGGTTTTTGCCCGAAGAGCGAGCTTGGATGGATAGTTTTTTAAATAGTGGTTTTATTGATACTTTTAGGCATTTAAACTCCGAACCACATAATTATACTTGGTGGAGTTATAGGGCTGGAGCCCGAGGAAAAAATTTGGGGTGGCGAATAGATTACCATTTAGTAACATCGGCCTTAGCCAAAAACATAAAAAGAGCCGCAATTTTACCCGAAGCCAAACACTCGGACCATTGCCCTATTTTATTGGAGTTGGATTTTGATTAACCTTAGTTTAATTATTAATTCTATTGTACTTTAGTGTTTAACAGTATTATAAACTATTTTTTGCGTTAACAATCGTACTCGGGTAATTAAGAAAATATAATAAAAAAATTTTAGTACATGACAAAAAATATATTTGATTGAAAATCAATAAAATAAGCAACAAAAAATTAGGTTAAAAGACTGATATTCATTATATTAAAGAAT
>REAS01000130.1 GCA_004294495.1 Sphingobacteriales bacterium | reverse complement strand
AGATTAAACAGAAAAAACCCTCGAAATCACAAACCTAAAAAATTGTACAATATGGTGTATAAAAGAATATAGATATTGCTTAAGTAAACGACATTGGATTTGAAATTATCAAATACCTACAAACTATCATTATGAAGCAGCGCAATCTGATTCTATTTCTGTTTATCACTATTTGTCAACCCTGTTTTTCCCAAACAAAATTAGGTACCGATAGCCTTGCAAATGCACTTCATTTTTTAGCGCAAAAAGAAGCACCAGAAAACATATACCTGCAAACAAGTAAAGGGATTTACGAAAGCGGGGAAGATCTTTGGTTTAAGGCTTATGTTTTAGATGCCCAATCTTTTGCACCATCTACACTTAGCCAAACGCTCTATCTCCAATTGGTAAATGAAAATACCAAAATAGCACTTTGGCAGGAGAAATACGAAGTGCAGAACGGCTTTGCGGATGGTCAGGTATATCTGCCAGATAGCCTTTCGGAGGGTATTTATTTCTTGGAAGGTTATGCTGCCAATTCTTTTTATGCTAGCAAGGGGCAGTTTACCGCACTGCGTAAGGTACGAATTGTTAAGAATTACAAGTCTATCACAACTTCCAGTAGAGTAGCGACACCCGAAAGAAAGAAGACAGACATTCAGTTCAGCGTTTTTCCCGAAGGAGGGAAACTTATTAGTGAACTGCCAGCTATACTTGCTTTTAAAGCAGTAAATGCAACTGGCCAACCTGTAAATGTTTCAGGCACATTGTACCAAGACGGGAAAACCTTGCAGGAATTTAAGAGCCAACATGCAGGTATGGGAAGTTTAAAATTTACGCCCTTTGCAGGCAAAAATTACCATATAAAACTTTTAGCGCCAGCAACAGATAGTATATTTTCTTTGCCAAAAATTTATCCCACAGGTATCTCTTTAAGTTTTACAGGCAGCGATAGCACCAACCTGATTTTTTCTGTTAAAAGTACGGGAGGTACAGCAGCTAAGGTTTACCTAAGAGGACAGTTACGCGGACAAACAGCCTGTATAGCTAGCGGTACACTTAAAAATAAACTGACCATTAAGCTTCCTCTGAAAGAGTTTCAACAGCAGGGTATAGCGGAATTTACCCTTTTTGATGAAAATATGCGTCCTGTTGCAGAAAGGCTTGTTTATGTACAACCAAGAAAGAAACTTTTTATTAAAGCCGAACTTTATAAACAGCTTCTCGGGTTTCCCCCAATAGGGCGCCATTTTCCCTATAAAAAGTTTTAGAACAACTGCCCTACAAACTTACCTAAATTGTATAAAAGCATTGTTTTTTATTACTTTACATCGTCTTTAGAAAAAAAACCGTTTGCAAATTGATGTCACGAACTCTGTCGAAATTCTGGTTAGAAGTAAAAATAGCCCTCCTTACCGAGAGCTATTATGATTTAAGCATTGGAGGCATTACGACCCCTTATAGAATATTATCAATCATAAAATTACGCTTCTCTAAAGACATTTTCAAATTTTAGAAAAATTTTTATGAGTAAAGAAGCAAAAGTACCTATTGTTAATGCCAATGCTTGTGGCATAGATGTAGGGTCGAGGGCGCATTATGTAGCCTTAGGACAAGGTAGCGAGGCGGTAAAAAGCTTTGGAGTTTACACCCAAGACCATCAGCTAATGGTTGAATACCTAAAAGAGCAAGGCGTAAAAACGATTGCGATGGAAAGCACAGGCAATTATTGGCAAACGCTTTTTGCAGCATTAGAAAAAGCAGGTTTCGAAGTTTTTTTGGTATGTGGCACACAAACCAAAAATGTAAAAGGCCGAAAAACCGATGTGCAAGATTGCCAATGGATACAATGGTTACACAGCGTAGGGATGCTTTCGCATAGCTTTATCCCCAACGAATTTGTTTCACACTTGCGGGTTTATTCACGCCAGAGGCTTAAATACATTCAAATTCAAACCCGTATCATCAACCAATTACAGCGAGATTTACGGGCAATGAACTTACGTTTGGAAGTAGCCTTGAACGACATAACGGGCAAAAGCGGTTGTGCCATTATTGAAGCTATTTTGGCAGGTGAGCGAAACCCAGTTGTGTTGGCTGGCTTAGCCGATTTTAGGGTAAAGAAAAGCAAGGAAGAGATTGCCCTATCGTTAGAAGGGAACTGGGACAAGGGCTTTTTATTTGTGCTAAACCAACATTACCGAGAATACAAACAAGTAATAGAATTGATTAAAGAATGTGAAAAAGCAATGGATGAGGTATTGGGCGACCATTTGCTTAGAAGCGAAATACCTTTAGGGCAGGCGCCTAGCTATAAAAAAGCAATAAAAAAGAACAAAAATACCCCCTGTGTTGATTTTCAAGACTACAGTTTTCGCTATTTTGGAGGTGTTGATTTGTTTGCCATAGAAGGAATAAACCAAAACACAGTGCTAACTTTAATGGCGGAAGTGGGTACAGATATTACCAAGTTTAGAAGTTCTAAAGCGTTTGCTAGCTGGTTGCACATCTGCCCCAACGAGAAAGTTACGGGCGGTAAGGTAATTAGTAGCCGTACAAAAAGAGGATCAAACCCCTTATCTCAAGTGCTAAAAAGTGCAGGAAATGCAATCGGCAATATGAAAATAGGAGGGCATTTGTTGCAATTTTTTAAGAAGGCGGATTCAAGTGATAAATGCAACAAGTCCAATTTTAGCGAAAAAATCTCATTTGGAGATAAAAAACCAAATCTTTTTCTAGGTCTGTTGTTTAATTT
>REAS01000129.1 GCA_004294495.1 Sphingobacteriales bacterium | reverse complement strand
GCCTTGATTTTTTGTTTATTTTTCATCAAGGAAAAAGAAAAAAATAAATGCCTATTATTTTACTGAAATTATTTATCCACACAATATGGCGAAGAGCCATTACTTTACTATATTTCACTTTTTCGGGTTTATTTGATGAATTAAAAAGGAAATAAAAATTTTAATTTTTTAACTTGCTTACCATTTAAAACAACATTTACATGTGGAACCAACTAAACAACTCGCTTTACCAATCCTTTACTTTTAAAAACTTTTCGGAAGCTTTTGCATTTTTAACAAGGGTAGCATTACTTGCCGAACAAAACAACCACCATCCTACAATTAAAAACACGTATAACAAAGTAGAAATTTGGCTTACAACCCACGATGCTGGAGATATCGTTACCAATAAAGACAAAGATTTGGCAGCAGCTATTGATAAATTATTGAACTAGTAAGTAGTTATCTATATCCTAATATTCCAAACCCATGAAAACTAAATAAAACTTTGATGTTTGATTATGCTTAAGTATTAAGTTTTAGCACAATTATTGAAGTTAAAAAGCTAGTAAAACAGATAAACTTTTAATTAAACAACGGGTCTATAAGTCGGTTAAATTTGGTTTATTTAATAAAATAAAGGCCATAAATTAAAGACCTAAAACAGCATTTGTGCAATAAATCTATTTGCTAAAATTTTAAATTAAATAACCAATGTATAAAATTACATTTGTTTATAATTAGCTATAATGAAAATTTACAACCACATAAACGAGTTTGGAAAATTACCGAAAGCGGTAGTTACGATAGGTACTTTTGATGGGGTACATTATGGGCATCAAAAAATTATTACAAAACTGGTAGAAGAAGCGGCGGCAACTAATGCAGAGGTGGTAATACTTTCGTTTTTTCCGCACCCTAGAATGATTTTACACCCCGAAGATCAAAACCTAAAACTAATTAACACTATGAGCGAAAAAGCACTTTTACTTGAAAGCTTTGGTGTAGATCATTTAATAATTACCCCTTTTACTCGCGATTTTTCGAACCTTTCACCCCAGCAATACATCGAAGAAATATTAGTTAACAAAATTGGAACCACCAAAATTATTATTGGTCACAACCACCATTTTGGTAAAGATAGAACGGGCGGCTTAAAAGAATTGCAACAATACGCTACGCAATATAACTACCAAGTTATTGAGATACCCGAGCAAGATATTGAAAACATAAGTGTATCATCAACCAAAATTAGAACCGCAATTTTAAATAGTAATATAGCTACCGCTAATAAATTTATGGGGCACCCGTTTACTTTAAACGGCAAAGTTATACATGGCGACCAAATTGGCCGAACTTTAGGCTACCCAACCGCTAATATTTTTGTTGAGGAAAGTTATAAATTGATACCATCCGATGGCATTTATGCCGTTTTAATACATATAGACACCGATCAAATAAAAAACAAAAACCAAGAAATTAGAAATCCTTTTGCACCAAACCATATTAACAATTACCATAGCGATGTTTATGATGATGCCATGAACACGTATTTTGGTATGGCCTATATTGGACACCGCCCAACTATTAATGGTATGAGCCAAAATATTGAAGTTAACATTTTTGATTTTAGCGATGATATTTACCACCAAACCATAAAAATAGATTTTTTGCATTTTATTCGTCATGATGTTAAATTTGAGAACTTAAACGCATTAACTACCCAGTTAGGGAAAGACAAAGAAGCAGTACAGATGTATTTTAAAAAAAAGTTTAAAAAATAAAAATATTACCAAATGGATAAAAAACACGATAAATTAATGACTGATATACAAAGAATTCTTGGTACACAAGATTTCCAATCAGAAAAAGAAATGACTGATTTTTTAAAAAAATTGATGGAAGATGAGATACCATCTTTTCCAAAAGAGGCATTAAATTTTGAAGAACAAGCACAAGATTTAGTTTTTGAAGCATACGAACTATCGCCCGAAAAAGGCAAACAAAAAATTATAGAAGCGCTAGATATAGACCCCGATTGTATTGAAGCATACGAGTATTTAGCAAGTTTAGAACCTGTTGCAGAGATTAGATTAGCTTTTTATAATATGGGTATAACCCTTGGTCGTGAACTTTTTGGAGGAGAATATTTAGAACAAAACAAAGGCTTTTTTTGGGGCTTACACGAGACTAGGCCATTTATGCGTTGTATGCAAGCTTACGCAGATGGTTTACATAGCATAGGTAAAACCGAAGTAAGTGTAACAATTATGGAAGAAATGTTAGAACTTAACCCAAACGACAACCAAGGAGTAAGAGATTTACTAATGCTTACTTTAATAGAATTAGATGAGGATGAAAAATTTGTGAAGTACGAACAGATGTTTAAAGAGGATGAAAGTGCTGCTCATTTATTTAATAATGCTTTATTTGCTTTTAAAACAAAAGGTGAAGGTATAGATGCAAATTACAAATTAAGTTTAGCCTTAAAACAAAATGAATTTGTTGCTAAGCAATTATTATCAAAAAGAGAACAAAAAACTTTGCCTAATACTTATGGCTATGGCGATGTTAATGAAGCCAATTTGTACACTTTTTTTGCACAATATGTTTGGCCGGAAATTGAAGGTGCATTAACATGGTTAAAAAAACATAACCCAAAATAATTTGTTTATAATTCTACTTTTATACTTTAAGAATCTTCATTTTTATAATACCTTTCAATATCTTTTTTACGGGCTTTATGCCTTTTAATCATCTGATTATGCAAT
>REAS01000160.1 GCA_004294495.1 Sphingobacteriales bacterium | reverse complement strand
TATACTACTTAAAAATACAACAAAAAGCGCATATAAAAAAATCATTTTTGATTAAAATATCGTGTACTTTTGCTTAAGTAAACGACATTGAATTATAATTTATCGTTCTTAGATTCAATTGGTTTTAAAAACTCTATTTTTGTTTTATAAATTATTTGATGAGAAAAATTTTAATTCTAATTTTTGTACTATTAATTGCAGTTGCGGGTGTTACTTGGTTGTATTTTAAAAATATATCCGGCGTAAATAATAGTTCGGCAAAAATTTTTAGTTTAATTCCAAACAATGCTGCACTGGTTTTCGAGTATAAAAACGAAGCCTCGTTTTACAAAATTTTTAAAAATTTTACTTTATTTAAAGATGTAATAGGAGATACTTGTTTTAAACAATTAAGCCAGTTAGAAACTGTTTTTATTATCAACCCACAAATTAGTAAAGGTTTAAATAAAAGTGAATTATACTTTTCTTTACATGCAACAACCTCCAACAATGCAAATTTTTTAATGCTTGCACCATTAAATCAAACGTTTTTAAATGAAAATTCTACTAACTATTTTACAGATTTATTACATAAAAATTATGGTTTAAAAATAGGCAAATACGGTAAACAAAACGTTTTTAGTATTGGCCTTAACAACAAAGTTTTTAATTTTTACATATATCAAAATATATTGGTTGGTAGTTTTGATAACTCTCTTTTAAACAATAGCATAATTTATATCGAAAACAATAATAAACCCCAATCGGTACTTTTTGAAACTAAAACCCAACGTAACAAAAATGCAATTGCAAATTTATATATCAACTTTGCCCAGTTACCTGCTTTTTTTAATAATTTTTCGAAGTATAAAAATCCGGAAAACACTGCATGTTTAAAAAATTTTAAAGCTTATGCCACGCTTAATATAAATTACCAATCAAACGCTTTTATGTTTAGTGGCGTTACTATTGCCGATACTACAAAAAAACAATACGCCAATTTATTTTTAAATCAAGAGCCTGGTAGGCTAAATTTAACGTCTATTTTACCGGTAGATGCTGCAAGCTATTGCGCCTACTTTGTATCTAATTCTAAAAAGTTTCATAATAATTTACAACAATATTTTAAGCAACAAAATATCTATCAACAACTTAAAAATCAAATAAACGTTATTTCCGAAAAACATGCTATTAATATTGAAAAAGAATTTTTTAAAATTTTAGGAAATGATTTCGGACTAGTACAGCTTGCTTCGGGAGATAAAGTGGGCTTAATAAGCTCAAATAATAGCCAACGATTAAGCTTTTTGTTATCAACTATTAGTACCCAATCGCAAGCAAACTTTGGCCGTTTTGATGATGCTAACTTGCTGTATTATTTTTTTGGTGATCCATTTAAAATTTTTAAAAGGCCATATTACGTTGTTATAAATAATTATATTGCAGTTTCTAATTCTCGGGTTGCGTTGCAAAACTTTGTTAAACAGTATAATCAACAAAAATTATTAAATTTTAGCGCTAAATACGTTTCGTTTCAACAGTATTTATCAAATAAGGGCAATATTTTTTACTTTTATCACAACGGTAATTCTAAAGGCATTCTAAAAAGTTTTTTAAGCAACAATGCCCATCAAGCTTTTAAAAGTAAGGCGTTTAATTATCAAAACATATATGGGTTTTCAATACAGTTTAGTGCCGATAAGAATAGATTTTTTACCAACCTTTATATGAATATGGTTGAAACCAAAATTAAAAATGTTTCACTTTCCGATTCGCTTTACCTCGATTCACTAAATCAACAAAATATTAATTAAATTTAGAAGTTTATTAAGCAAGTTTTACCTACGTAATATGAAAAAAATAATAATAATTGTTTTGATTATGGCTAGCAAATTTTGCCAAGGGCAACAATATGCTTTAAATAATTCGGGTACTTTGTTCGATTCGTTCGAAAATCCTGTACAAAGTACTACAATTAAAGATGAAAGCAGAAAATATGCTTCGAGTTTTCTATTTCCATCTATTAGTAATAATGTTTATTTTAATGGGGATGGTAACACTGCTTTTAAAACGCTTTTATTTAAGCAAAAAACTACTGCAAATGGTTTAACAAATTTTGGCGAAGCTAAAACTAACAATCTTTATACTAGCAGTAATAATTATTTATTTATGTTTAAAATGCTAAAATCAATAAAACACCAACGCGAATTAGGTTTTGCTTTGCAACTACGAAATGAAATAAATATAAATACATCAAATGAATCTTTAGCAATTTTAGATAATTTTAGTGTTTTTCCAAAAGATAATTACACCGAAATTTTTAATGGCAATTTTTTTAACCAAACCTACAGCCAACTTAGTGTAAGTTACCGCGAAAATTACGATAAAAAATGGGCTTTGGGTGGAAAATTAAGTGTTTTAAACGGTATATCGTACGTTACTACAAATATTAATTCATCAGAGTTGGTTATTAATAGACTAACTAACGTATTAACACAAACTTTTGTTGGCAACGGTTATTCAAGTTTTGGCACAGGAATACCAACGGCATCTTTATTAGTACCCAACTTTAAAAATCCAGGTTTATCTGTAAATTTTGGTGTGTCTTATACTTCTCCGCAGGGCTTATATTTAAGCGGAAATGTTAAAGATTTGGGCTTTATAAGCTGGAATAAAAATGGAAGTAAATTAGAGTTTGACGCTGATGATGAGTTTAAAGTATATAAAGCTAATGATACAAATTTAGGCGAAAGGATTTACGATAAGTTTAGCATTATGTTAGCCGAAAATCAAACACCAAGTGGTTTTATAAGTAAAACAAATGCTAATGTTCAATTTTTAGCTTCAAAAAAATTCGATTTTTATAAACCCAATTTAATTGTTGCCAAAAATGTTTTTCAAAAAGATGGCGCAATTGCACTTTTAAATAATTTTAACCACAACATTTGGAATTTTGCCCTTAACGGGATTTATGACTTTAGACAAGGTTTTAATGTAGGTAGTCAGTTTATGATAAAATCGCCCAATGTAGAGTTTTATGCAGGTAGCGAAAAGGTAATACCCTCTTTACGCTTTGCTAGTGGCTATTTAAACTCGGACCCCAACATAGGTAGTAACCCCACCCGAGCAGATTTTTACATGGGCTTTAGTTTGAAATTTGGTAAAAAAATAGTAAACTTCAGTAATGCTGATGAGATACCAGGTATAACCGATGGCGACCAAGGAAAAGGTGTAAAAAACTTAAATTCAAAAGGATTGTTCAGTTTTTTAAAGAAAAAAAATAAAAGCAAAGATCCGGTTGATAAACGTAGAGATAAAAAGAAGTAAGGGTTAAATTTTCTTTAAAACAATAAATTCTTTTAAATACAATGGCTCAAAATAGGCAACGTCTTCAAAATCGTTTATTAAAAATTTAGAGTATGCAATCATACTCATATCTGTTGCCGAATTTATATGGCTATCGCTAATTGAAGCATTGCTTTGTGCTAAAAGTGCGTTGGTGCATTTTACAGCTCCATCCCCAAAGAAATGAACTATACGCTTGTCTAAAATATCATTAAATGAATGTTCATCAATAATTTTAGCTTCAGTTTTTAAGATTTCTGTACCATAAACGTCGTACATAGCACAGTAAACCTCCATTCGTCGGGCGTCAATCATGGGGCAAAACAAAGCACTACTACTTTGGCTAATTTTGTTTTGAGTTATAAAGCCCTTTGCCATAGCCTCTAAAGTACTAATAGCTAATAACGGTATATTTAGTGCATAACAAAGACCTTTAGCTGTTGATACTCCAATTCGTAAGCCAGTATAAGAACCTGGCCCTTTACTTACCGCAATTGCATTAATTTGATGATAGGTAATTTTTGCTTCCAAAATAACTTCTTCAATAAATAATGTTAGAGAAGTAGCGTGTGCATTTTGCTCGTTAATTTCTTTTTTAACTAAAACTAATCCGTTTTGCGCAATAGCTACCGAGCATGATTTTGTAGCCGATTCTATAAGTAAAATTATTGCCAATTTTTTACAGATTTAAGGTACAGGATTGTGGCCATGTTGGCCCCAAGGGTTACATTTTAAAATTCGTTTTAAAGTTAACCAGCCACCTTTAAATGCTCCGTATTTTTTTATAGCTATTATTCCATACTCACTACATGTTGGTGTAAATCTACACGAAGCACCTAAAAGTGGCGATAATAGATATTGATAAATTTTTATCAATACTAAAAAAAAAAAGGAAAAAATAGTATTCATACGGTTGCAACAAAAATTTGTTTACACAACATTATTAAGGCATTTTTAAGTTTTATATTAATAGTATCGAAATCCAAAATATCTTTACCAATATAATTAATTGAAAATATTATTTTTTTTTGATTAATATCTAAATCAGTGTACAATAACTGGGCTTTATTTAAACGATAAGCTTCTTTAATTTTTCTTTTGATAAGATTACGATCAACACTTTTTCTAAATTTTTTTTTAGAAACTCCGATTACTACTTGTGCAGGCATAGTTTGAGGAATTGCTGCAACCAACCAAGTAAGCCTATATGGATAAACTAAAAAAGAAGAACCCTGAGTAAAAAGTGCACCTAAAAGCACTTTGCTACACAAACGTTCTTCTTTTGAAAATGTTTTTTTTATTGACATAAACCGATTTTTATCAAACAATTATCGGCAATACCCTTAAAAGGTTAAAGCAATAAAAACTAAGCTTTGTGACTACCCTCGTCTGATACGGTAAGTCTTTTTCTGCCTTTAGCTCTTCTAGACGCTAATACTCTTCTGCCATTAGCAGTAGACATTCTTTCTCTAAAACCGTGTTTATTTCTTCTTTTTCTCTGCGAAGGTTGGAATGTTCTTTTCATTATATAAATTAATTTCTATCTTTTAAAACAGGAATGCAAATATAGGCTTGTTTAACTTAATATCAAAATGTTTTTTTAAATAGTCGTAAGGCAAAATTAGTTAAAATAGTCGTAAGTCAAATTAGTCGTAAGTCGATTTAGTCAAAAAAGTCGCTAATCAAATTAGTCGTAAGTCGAGTTAGTCAAAAAAGTCGTAGGTTGAGTTGGATATCTCTTAACAACCTGCTCCTAATAAACGACTTACGACTAAAAAAAAAACTATCTGCGCCAAAAAAATGACTTACGACTAAAAACGACTAACGACTAAAAAAAAGACTATCTGCGCCAAAAAAATGGCTTACGACTAAAAAACTTACGACTAAAAAAAATTATTTCCGCAGCAAGTCTCTAATTTCGGATAATAAAATCTCTTGCTTAGTTAATGGTGGTGCAGCTGGTATTTCTTTTTCTTCCTCTTTTCTTTTTATTTTATTTACAACCTTAATCAATAAAAATATAATTAAAGCTAAAATAGTGAAGTTAATAACTTCGGTTATAAAGTTACCGTAAGCAAACACAGGGCCTAATTTTTTTGCATCGGCTAAAGCCAAACCCGAGCTTACTGAGCTAGATAAAGGCACATAAAGGTTCCTAAAATCGGCATTAAAGAAAATGCCAACAATTGGCATTATTAAATCTTCAACAACAGAGTTTACAATTTTACCAAATGCTGCACCAATAATTACCCCAACAGCAAGGTCTATTACGTTACCTTTTATAGCAAACTCTTTAAATTCTTTAAAAATTTCCATAATTTTAATATTAATATTTGCTTAAAACTAAATAAAATAACAGTAATTTTAAAATCTAAAATCATTTTATATTAATCACCTTTATGGTTTAGGTAAGGTTATTGTATAGCAAAAATCTAAATATATTTATGTTAAAGCAAAGTTTACAACAAAGACTATTACAAAAGTTATCGCCTCAGCAAATACAATTTATTAAATTGTTACAAGTACCCACTGTAGCGTTAGATGCCCGAATAAAAGAAGAACTGGAAGAAAACCCTGCTTTAGAAGATATTAGTCTTGCAGATATGAATGAGCCGCAAGATGACTACCCCGATAAAGACCCCGATGACATTAACAGTGATGATAGCAAAGAGGATTACGATGAGTTTAATGTTGATGATTATTTACAAGATGATAATGTAAACGATTATGGCAGTAAATACGATAATAATGACGATGACGATGATAAAAAAGAAATGCCATTAGTTGTTGCGCATACCTTTTATGAAAACTTACAATCGCAATTAGACTTATTAATTTTAGAAGATACCGATTATTTAATTGCACAACAAATAATTGGTAGTTTAGATGATGATGGGTACTTAAGACGCCAAATAGCATCTTTAATTGATGACTTAGCATTTTCGCAAAATATAAATGCAACCGAAAACGAAGTTGAGGAAGTTTTAAAAAAAATACAAAATTTTGAGCCCGCAGGTATTGGTGCCCGCAATTTACAAGAGTGTTTGCTTATACAATTAAAAAAGAAAGATGAAAGTGAAACTGTTACTATGGCTATATTGATTGTGCAAGATTATTTAGACGAGTTTACTAAAAAACATTATGATAAGCTAGAAAAAATTCTAAATATTACTGGTACCCAATTGCGTAACGCAGTTAACGAAATACTTAAACTTAACCCTAAACCAGGTAATTCTGGATCGTCTGATGTTAAGCAATTACAAATTATACCCGATTTTCATATTGCTAACAACAATGGTTTTTTAATGCTTACACTAAATTCTAAAAACGCACCCGAGTTAAAAGTAAGTCGCTCGTATCAAGAAATGTTTCAACACTACGATAAAAGTGCAGATAAAGATAAAAAACTTAAAGAAGCAGTACAATTTGTTAAGCAAAAACTAGATTCGGCAAAATGGTTTATTGATGCTATAAAACAAAGGCAACAAACATTGTTAAAAACAATGAACGCCATTATGCAATACCAGTACGATTATTTTTTGAACGAAGGCAACGAAAAATACTTAAGGCCAATGATTTTAAAAGATATTGCCGATACTATTGATATGGATATTTCAACTGTTTCTAGAGTAGCAAACTCTAAATATGTACAAACCGAATTTGGTACTTTTTTATTAAAATCTTTTTTCTCGGAAGCTATACAAATGGAAGGTGGCGAAGAGGTCTCAAACAAAGAAGTAAAAAAAATATTGGAAGAGTGCATTGGAAATGAAACCAAACGAAACCCATTAGCCGATGAAAAATTAACCGAAATTTTAAAAGAAAAAGGTTACAACATTGCTCGCCGTACTGTTGCAAAATACCGCGAACAAATGGGTATACCCGTAGCTAGACTTAGAAAGGAGCTTTAGAATGCATTTATTGCATTATTTTGCAATTACCGAATTTTTAATTCAACAGCATTAAACAATAATTTTAAAAAACCTTAAAACAAAAAACTAATTTTTAGATTTATCTCCATAAAATATGGATATTAAAAATGTACACGTAATTGGTTCGGGTTTTGCCGGCCTAACCGCCGCTGCACTGCTTGCAAAACAAGGCTATAACGTAACCGTTCTTGAAAAAAACAATCAGCCTGGAGGTAGGGCAGGGGTTTGGGAAACAAATGGATTTAAATTTGATATGGGGCCAAGCTGGTATTGGATGCCCGATGTTTTCGAGAATTACTTTGCCATTTTTGGTAAAAAACCAAGCGATTATTACCAGTTAACAAGACTTGACCCAGCTTATCGCATATATTTTGATGGTAACCAAATAATGGATATTCCTGCAAATATGCAGCAATTAGAAACCCTATTTGAAAGCTATGAAGCTGGTAGTGCCTTAGCTTTAAGAAAATTTATGGCTCAGGCTGCCTACAAATATAAGACAGCAATGAGCGATTATGTTTTTAGACCATCACACAGTATAACCGAGTTTTTAGATTTAAAACTGATTTTACAAAGCTTACGCATACACATGTTAAAGCCAATGAGCAAACACGTAAAATCGTACTTTAAAAACCCAAAACTTGTTAAATTATTAGAATTTCCGGTATTGTTTTTAGGAGCAACAGCGCAAAAAATACCGGCTATGTATAGCTTAATGAATTATGCCGACCTTGCCCTAGGTACTTGGTACCCAATGGGTGGTATGAACCAAATTGTGCAAGCTATGGTAAAAGTAGCCGAAGAAAATGGTGTGAAAATTTTGTTAAATACCGAAGTTTTAAATATTAAAATAGAAAACAAAAAGGCTGTAGAAATTAAAACCAATATCGGCAGTTTTAAAACCGATTTTGTTGTTGCCGCCGCCGATTACCAACATGTTGACCAAAAATTATTGGAGCCGCCTTACCAAAACTATACCCCAAAATATTGGGAAAGCCGCACCATGTCGCCTTCAAGTTTGTTGTTTTATATAGGTTTAAACCAGAAAGTTAAAAACATTAAACACCATAATTTATTTTTTGATGAAGATTTAGACCAACACGCTAGAGAAATTTATGACGAGCCACAATGGCCGAGTAAGCCCTTGTTTTATGTTTGTGCATCGTCTTTAACAGATGCCTCGGTAGCACCCGATAATAAGGAGAATTTGTTTTTTTTAATACCTTTAGCACCCGCCTTAACCGATACCGAAGCGTTACGAGAAAAATATTATAATTTAATAATGGATAGGTTTGAGGTTATTACGGGCAATATTATCCGTGGTAACGAAATTGTAAAGCGTGGTTTTGCTATGGCTAATTTTGAAACAGAATACCACTCGTACAAAGGAAATGCATACGGCTTGGCAAATACGCTTATGCAAACAGCATTTTTTAAACCAAGTATGCGTAGCAAAAAAGTAGACAACCTGTTATTTACTGGGCAATTAACGGTACCTGGCCCTGGTGTGCCGCCCGCAATAATATCAGGACAGGTGGTTGCCAAAGAGGCGGATAAACTTATGAGAAAATTTTATAGCAAGATTATTTAAAATATATTTGTTAATAAATTATAGTATAAAATTTTTAATATTTAGTACCAATTTATATTTATTACCTAGCTGATTTTTAGAGTTATTCTTAAATCAATAAGTTTTTAATAGGCTAATTTTTGCAAAATAACCAAACAATCGTAGTTCCATAAAATATGCCTTTAATCCAACTGCTTTCGGTAACTAAAAACTATCTTGATAATATACATTCGGGTGTTTCCCAAATTAATTTAGAAATTGAGCAGGGGCAAATTGTAAGCATTATTGGCGAGAGTGGTAGTGGCAAAAGTACCCTATTAAAACTTATTTATGGCACATTAGTACCTCAAACTGGGCAAGTTTTTTTTAACGGAGTACAAATTATGGGTCCCGATGAAAAGTTAATTCCGGGCCATAATCACATGAAAATGGTAACCCAAGATTTAACCTTAAACATTTATGCTAAAGTTTACGATAATATTGCTGGCCTAATACCCAATATAAATTTAACCGAAAAACGCGAATTAACCCTACAAACAATGGATTTTTTGCGAATTAGCCATTTAGCCGATAAGCGTATTGTTGATTTAAGTGGGGGCGAGCAACAAAGGGTTGCCATAGCCCGAGCTGTTATTACCGAACCCGAGGTTTTACTGCTAGACGAACCCTTTTCTCAACTAGATGCTATATTAAAAAAACAATTGCGAGATGATGTGCAGCGTTTGGCAAAATATTTAAATATAACGGTAATTATGGTTTCTCACGACCCTGTTGATGGGCTTTCAATTGCCGATAAAATGATAATTTTAAAAGAAGGTAAAATTATTTGCGATGGATTACCTAAAACCATTTATCAAAACCCAAAATATGCTTATGTTGCCAAACTTTTAGGTAAGGCAAATGTGTTCATAAATAGCGCAATTACGCCAGATAAAAATCAAGCTTATGCTGTTTATCCGCATCAAATTGTTTTAAATAGAGATAGCAAAGGCATCCCCGCTAAGGTAAAAAATGTATATTTTAGTGGCAATTTAGACGAAGTTGAGATAGTTTATGAAAACCTAAAAATTACGGCTTACGATTATCTTAACCAAAATTTTAAGCAAAACCAGCCTGTTTGGTTTTCCATAAATCATTTTATGGAAGTTAATTAACTTGGTATTCTTTAACTAATTAGCAAGAGTTATACCATACACCCAATAGCTAATTTGAACAGTACCGGTTCCTTTACCAAATAAGCCTATTGCCTTAGCGGCTGATTTTGAAAGATCTAAACTTAAACCCCTACCATATGGGCCTCTATCGTTTACCACTACCCGCACAAATTTGCCATTAACGGGGTTAGTAACCATTATTTGGGTACCAAAAGGTAATGTTTTATGTGCAGCTGTAAGTTTTGCTTGACGGTAACGTGGGCCACTTGTAGTTCTACGCCCTTCAAATTTATTAGCGTAGTAGCAAGCTTTAACGGTTTTAATCACCATTATACTATCGGTTGTATCTTGAGATTTTGCAACCCCAAAGGCAAAAATTAATAAAGCCAATAAAAATATTTTCATTTTAAATTTGGTTTATTCTGGCAATCTATAATTTTCAAAAATACATAAAACTTAATTATATATGTTTAAAATTTAAAACACTTAATTTTTCCGAAATATGTATTGACTTCAAAAACCATTAGAATTAAAAAAATAATCATAAAAAAACCACCTCCAAAAAATTGGAAGTGGCTTATGAAATTTCTTATTATATTAAGCTAATTTGGCTAATTCTTCAGCCATTGCAGCACCAATACCCGCTGGCGACTCTACCACACGAATACCACACTCGGCCATAATTTTCATTTTAGCGGCAGCTGTATCATCGGCACCGCCAACAATTGCACCTGCATGGCCCATTCTGCGACCGGCTGGTGCAGTTTGCCCTGCAATAAAACCTACAACCGGTTTTGTACCGTGTTCTTTAATCCACATTGCAGCTTCGGCTTCCATACTTCCACCAATTTCGCCAATCATAATAATTCCGTGAGTGTCAGGGTCGTTCATTAATAATTCAACTGCATCTTTTGTGGGTGTACCAATAATTGGGTCGCCACCAATACCAATTGCAGTAGTAATACCCAAGCCCGATTTAACCACTTGGTCAACAGCTTCGTACGTTAATGTACCCGATTTAGAAACTACACCTACATTACCTTTTTTGAAAATGAAGCCCGGCATAATACCAATTTTACATTCGTCGGCAGTAATAATACCTGGGCAGTTAGGGCCAATTAGTCTACAATTTTTGTCGCTAATATATTCCTTCACCATAATCATATCTTTAGTAGGTATGCCTTCGGTAATACAAACAATAACTTTTATACCAGCTTCTGCGGCTTCCATAATTGCATCTGCAGCAAAAGCCGGAGGTACAAAAATTATAGAAACATCGGCACTTGTTGCCGTAACGGCATCTTTAACAGTATTAAATACTGGACGGTCTAAATGGCTTTGGCCACCTTTGCCTGGTGTTACACCACCAACAACTTGCGTTCCGTAAGCAATCATTTGCTCAGCGTGGTAGGTTCCTTCGTTTCCTGTAAAACCTTGTACTATAACTTTCGAATCTTTATTTACTAAAACGCTCATTTGTTAAATTTTTTGTACAAATCTAATATTATTGATGCAAAACGCAAATGCTAAAATGCTTTTAAGTGTTTTTTTTAAAATCAAAGAAATTAAGATAATATGATGTGGATTGTATATGTATTTTTTTGTTTTTGGATAATTTAAAAAGGATTCTACAATATTATTAGTCAAAAAATACACTTTTAATAAATTATGACGTTTTATTGAAAGATATTAATAAATTTTTTTAATAAATTAAGTTAAGTACATGACAAAAAGCTAAACAAATTGTTTTCTAATGATTTAAAGCCCGTCAGAAGAAATTTTGAAAGATAATCTAATCCATATTTGAATACA
>REAS01000159.1 GCA_004294495.1 Sphingobacteriales bacterium | reverse complement strand
ATTTTTTTGAAAAAGCAATTTTTAAAACCCAAAAACATATTTTTAAGCCATAAAATAATTTAGCAAACTGCCTAATATTAGGCCTGCGGATTTAAGGTACTATATAAAAAGTGGTGTTTGTAATTAACTAGCTAGCTAACCTGAATTTAAATAATAAATGAATATTTATTATAGTTTTGATGATGATTTGGGCGTTTGATGCTTGGTGGTAGGCAAGGTAACACGCCGTGAGTTTATACTGACAAAGGAATGGCTGTATCTTTTTTTATTTGTAAATCGCCCAACCCACAAAGGTGGAGATTTGACGTAGAAAAAGAATGCATACCTGTAATAAACGCTTTAAAATCACAAATAACATTGATTTACAGAAAAATATATTATAGTTAATTAATCGAAATCAGGTATCTAGTTAAAAAACATAGACATTTGTAACCTTCTTTCCCAAAAACCTTGCTCGTAAAAAAAGGTTTATACTAATAAGTATAACTACACTCAAAAAAAACTAAAGTATTTACATCTACCTTACTAAAAACAGATATGTTGATACTTTTTTTATTTTGTAGTGTACTTAAATCAAATTAAAAAAAATTGTTGGTAGTAAACAGAAAGATTAAAAATATGGTATTTAAATTGGGATAAATTTAAACGGAAAAACTTTCGCCACAGCCGCAGGTACGGGTAGCATTTGGGTTTACAAAGTTAAAACCTTTACCGTTTAAGCCGTCCGAGAAATCAAGCTCGGTACCGGCTAGGTATAAAAACGATTTCATATCTAAAATAATTTTTACGCCTTGGGCTTCAAACTCTTGGTCGCCTTTGCGGAGTTCGTTATCAAAATCCATATTGTACGATAAGCCCGAGCAGCCGCCGCCTTGTACAGATACGCGTAAAAAATAGCTTTCGTCTAAACCTCCATCGGTCATTAATTCGGCTACTTTTGTTTTTGCTTTTTCGGTTATGGTTACCATAGTTTTTTGGATTGTGTGGCTAAAGCGTTAACGATGGTAGCAGCATCCTTTTTTTCAATTGCGGTTGGCTTAAGCCAACCGCAATTGAAAAAAAGATATAGCGAACAGCGTGTTAAAACGCCCAAACCTTAATTAAGATTAAAACAATAGTCTTAAATAATAATCAAAGAATAAAAATATTTATATTAATGATGCGATTTTTCTAACTCAAAAAGTGGCAAACCATTTTTTGCTCTATAATCGTTAATTGCCGATTTTATGGCATCTTCGGCCAAAACCGAACAGTGAATTTTTACTGGCGGTAAAGCCAATTCTTCCACAATATCCATATTATCAATCTCTAATGCATCGTTTATTGATTTGCCTTTTAACCACTCGGTAGCTAATGAAGAAGATGCAATTGCCGACCCGCAACCAAAGGTTTTAAACTTGGCATCGGTTATCATGTGGTTTTCGTCAACCTCTATTTGCAAGCGCATTACATCGCCACACTCGGGTGCACCTACTAAACCTGTACCTACACTTTTTTTTGATTTATCTAAAGTACCCACATTTCGAGGGTTGCTGTAATGATCTATAACTTTATCTGAATATGCCATAATTTTATTTGTTTAATTGTAATTATATGAGTTAATAAGGACTTAATGTGCTGCCCACTCTATCGAATCTAAATCTATTCCTTCTTTAAACATTTCCCATAACGGAGACAATTCTCTTAAATGTAAAACTGCTTTTTTGGTGTTTTCAATTGCAAAATCAACTTCTTCTTCGGTACTAAATCTACCTAAGCCAAAACGGATAGATGAATGTGCTAAATCATCAGACAAACCTAAGCTTTTTAAAACATAAGATGGCTCTAAAGAAGCCGATGTGCAGGCCGAACCCGACGAAACCGCCATATCTTTCATTGCCATCATTAAGCCTTCGCCCTCCACATATTTAAATGATATGTTGGCTGTATGTGGCAAACGGTGGTTTACATTACCGTTAACGTACGATTCTTCTAACTCGCTTAAACTACTTTCTAATTTATTTCTTAATGCGGTAAGGCGTACGGCTTCGGTTTCCATTTCATCGAAACACAACTCGCAAGCTTTACCTAGGCCCACAATACCCGGTACGTTTAAAGTGCCCGAACGCATACCACGCTCATGTCCACCACCATCCATTTGTGAAGTTACTTTTACTCTTGGGTTTTTACGGCGTACATATAATGCACCTACGCCTTTGGGACCGTACATTTTATGACCAGACAAAGCCAATAAATCTATACCATCATCAATAACATTTACGGGTATTTTACCTACCGCTTGAACGGCATCGGTGAAAAACAATGCACCAAATTTGTGGGCTATGGCCGATATTTGTTTAACAGGCTGTATAACACCTATTTCGTTATTGGCATACATAATGGCTACCAAAATAGTTTCGGTAGTCATTGCAGCTTCTAGTTTTTGTAAATCAACTAATCCATCGCTTTCAACATCTAAATAAGTAATATTTGCACCTAATTTTTCTAAATGTTTACAAGCATCTAAAACGGCTTTATGCTCGGTAGTTAAGGTAATAATGTGGTTACCTTTATCTTTATACATTTCGTAAACGCCTTTTATAGCTAAGTTATCCGACTCGGTTGCACCTGATGTAAAAATAATTTCTTTCTCGTTTGCGCCTATTAATTTTGCTACTTGCTCTCTAGCGTAATCAACACCTTCTTCGGCAACCCAACCATAAGGATGGTTTCGGCTAGCTGCATTACCAAATTTTTCGGTAAAATATGGTAGCATAGCATCTAAAACACGAGGATCCATTTGTGTGGTTGCGTTGTTATCTAAATATATAGGAGTTTTTATCATCTTATTTTTAATTGTAATATTTGTGAACAAATGTACATAAACTTCTAACAAATGATATTATGAAGTGTTTTTTAAAGGTCATTATTTTTTAGGGTAATTGGAAATAAGCAAAGTTTAATCTTATAAACCCCATTACCATATAGTCTGCATTAAACACTCAATTATTGGCGCATTTTTAAATGTACTAAACTTACATTTGGTAAAAACACTAACCAAAATACACCTAATCTGATTAAGAATATTTAAAATTATTTTACCCTACTTTACTAAAAAAAACAGGTAACTATAAGCAGTAAATATAAATTTAACAAAAGGCGGGTATATACTTTTGCACCTTTGCTGTTGTAGAGAGGATATTAATTATGATTTCAAATTCGAATTCGCACATTTGCAAACATACGTTAGGGGGAGATTTCTAATTATATTATTTAAATAAAAATAAGCTAAAATTATATTCTAATTTATGAAATAATACTAAGAATAAATTATTAGTTTAGTTAAAAAATTTATTAGTTGGTTATAGTAATTACATTATTGTTACTTTATATTGAAAAAACTTATTTATTAGTTTTAAAATATTTTAGCAAATTTAAATCTTCTATTTTAAATTAATTTATTCAATAACAATATGCTTTTTATAACGTATAACCAATTTAATAATTTTAACAAAGTATTTAATATATTATGATTGACCAAAAGATAATAATCTTATATGTAGATGACGAAGAAAATAATTTGATTTCATTTAAAGCCAACTTTAGATTTAAGTATAAAATTTTTACGGCCTTAAGTGGTGAAGAAGCATTGAAAATTATGGGAAAACATCCTATAAATATTATCATTACCGATCAACGTATGCCGCACATGACCGGGGTTGAATTTTTAGAGGAAGTAATAACCAAGTTTCCGGACCCAATTAGAATTTTACTAACTGGATACACTGATATGAGTGCCGTAATTGACGCCGTGAATAAAGGTAAAATATTTCATTACCACACCAAACCTTGGAATGAAAAAGAATTAGAAAAAACCATTATTAGAGCTTTTGAAACCTATAGCAATAAAAAAGAAATAGAAGATATGAATGAAAAGTTAGAAGTTTCTAATGATCAATTAGAATTTTTACTTCGTCAAAAACTTTTATCCTAAATTAACTAATGAAAACAATTAGGGCTTTTTAGACTTAGATTTTTACTCTTAATGAAAATAAGCCAAACTATTCATATTCTACAATTTCATTTAAAATCTCATTTATCTGGTTTACATCAAATGGTTTTCGCAAAAGCCCAATTATGGATGAGTAACCTAATATTTTTTGAAAATCATTGTTATCTAATGAAGTTGTCATACCAATGATTTTAAACTTTGATTGTATATTTAATGGAAGTGTTTCAAATTCCTCAACAAATTGAAATCCATCCATCACTGGCATCATAATATCTAGAAATACAACTGTTAAACCTTCGTAATGTAGATTGCCTGATTTAATGTCATGAATAGTTTCAATTGCACTGTCATATATTTTTACTCCTTGTATTTCATCAATTTTTTCAATGATTTTTTTAGTAACAAAACAATCTAAAGTCCTGTCATCAACTATAATAAACATTTTCTTCATAGTCATCATTTATTGGGTATTATAACTGTAAATGTAGTTCCTTTGTCTATTACAGATTCAACATTTATATCTCCATTTAATTTAAGTATTGCACTTTTAACATTAAACAAACCAAAACCAGAACCTGCATTTTTATAATGTGCTCTAAAAAAGAGATTATATATCTGACTTAAATACTTTTCTTCAATACCACATCCATTGTCGCTTACTTTTATTATGGCTTCTCCTTTTTCAACTTTAATATCTAATTCAATCAACTTATTTTCAAAATCGGTTTTTTGATATTTAAATGCATTTGACACTAAATTTGTAATAACCAGATTCACAGACACCTCGTCATTCCAAAAATCTTGAGTTTGAATTACATTTACCTTAAAGTTAATGTTAGCGCTTAAAGCATAAATATTATATGTGTCTTTTAAATTATCGGCGATTTTATTAAAATCTATATTAACATTTTTGAGCTCACCTCTCTCTATACAATAATAATCATGCATGTTTAATATAAACGTATCTAACTTATTAACAGATGATTGCATGAGCGTTAGTATTTCCTTTATTTCTTGTACATTTTCAGTATCCAAGGCTAGATTTATTCCTCCTATTAAACCAACTAAAGGACCCCTAATATCATGACTAACAGAATACGCAAATTTATCTAACTCAGAATATGCTTTACTTAACTCATTATTTTTAATAGAGAGCATAGAACTTACTTTGTAAAATTTAACGCCTTCTTCAATCGCATTAATAATATCTGCATCAATCCATGGTTTTTTAACATACCTAAAAACATGACCACGATTTATAGCATCAATTACAGCTTCTATATCGGCATAGGCTGTTAACAAAATTCTAATTGGGTAAGGATAAATTGCTCTCATTTCCTCAAAAAACATTACCCCTGTTATATCAGGCATTTTTTGATCACAAAAAATAACTTTTATGTCATCATGTTTTTTTAAAAAAGCATAGGCTTCTTTTGTGTTTTGAGCTATCAGAATGTGATAATCAAAACGGAGTGCCGCTTTAAAACCAATAAGATTGTTCATCTCATCGTCCACATAAAGAATCTTTATTTTATTGGGTATTTCCATTTAGTGTTGAATTGATGAATTTCAATAAAAATTTTTTAAACTAATCATTTTGATGAGAAACAGGAATTATAATAGTTATTTCTGTTCCTTTATTTAAATCAGAATTAATTATAACTTCTCCATTATGTTTTTTTATGGTATTATAAACAATAGACATACCCAAACCAGTTCCCTCCCCAACTTCTTTAGTGGTAAAAAATGGTTCAAAAATTTTCTGTTTAGTTATTTCACTCATTCCTGTGCCATTATCAACAAATTTAATTTTAACATAATCTTTATCTGCTTGGGTATATATACTAATTACTCTAGATCCGTTTTCTGGTTTTTTATATTTTAAAGCATCAATAGCATTGGAAATAATATTTAAAAAAACCTGATTTAATTTACCGGGATAACAGTCTATTTTGGGAAAATTACCATAATTAATTTCTACCTCAATATTGTTTAAACTTAAACTATTTTTCATGATAATTAAAGTTGAATCTATACCTTCATTAATATTAGCACTTTTCAAATCGTCTTCATCAACTCTAGAGAATATTCTTAATCCTGCAACAATTTCGGCAGTTCTATTTGCACCTTCGGTAATACCACCAAGTAAATGATCAATTTCTACTTTTAGATAATCATAATCTAATTCTTCTTTATAATTTTCGATAGTTTTTTTCTTTTCCGAAGCGTCTTTATCAGACAACCCAACATTTTCTATAAATTCTATGGCATCAAAAAGCATACTTAAATCTCTTTTTAATGGAGGTACATTTGAGGTTACAAAATTAATTGGATTATTTATTTCATGAGCTATTCCGGCAGTTAACTGCCCTAAAGAAGCCATTTTTTCTGATTCTACCAACTGTGACTGTGCTTGTTTAAGATCTTCGAGAGTGTCGCTTAACTCATCGTTAGTGGCTACAAGTTCAATAGTTCTTTCTTTTACCTTTTGTTCGAGAAAAACGTTTTGTTCTTTGATAATGCGCTCGTTTTCCTGTGCAACTGCTAAAGCTTCTGCCTGTGAAATTTCTTTTTCCTTTTTAAAAATATTGATTTTATTGGCAAGTGCAAATGAAAGAATGATGGCTTCTAATGCCGAACCAATTTCTACAGCGTGTACAGTAATTTCATTGTATGGTACAATACCATAATCTTTAAATACAAATACTAAAATACTCGCAAAAAATATTGACCAACTCAATAAAAAGTATTTAGCAGGAGCATAGTTTTTCCTATAAATAAACCAAGCTACAGACATTATTAGTATTGAAACTGTTGCTGCTGTTAAATTAACAAGCTGAAAAGCATGTTGTTTAAGATTAAATAAAAGCAGTGTTAATGCTATCAGATACAGAACAATAGTGATGTTTAAAAAAAGATTTAACTTAAAAGAATATTCCTTAGTATGCAAAAAAGATTTCGCAAAAAGAATAGTGGCTATTCCAGACATGATACCGCAAATGATGACCATATTTTGGGCAAGCCAAACATTATCAGTCCATAAATATCGGTGAGAAAAACCAAGTAAAGTAGCTTGGGTAAGCGCAACCCAAAATATATAATGACAATAAACTAAATAATCTTTGTCTCTAACAGTAAAATATATAAATAGATTGTAAAGCAACATCACCATCATAATACCCAAGTATATTCCTGTTTTTGTATCGCTATCACTAATAATAGGTAATATTTGATCCGAAGTATGTATGCTTATTGGTGCAAGTATTTGCTCCTTAGCTTTTAATTTTAAATAACAGGTAATAGTCTCATTATGATGTAAATTAATGTCAAATAAATAAAACTGATGTTTATATTTTCGGTTTCTAACCTGAGAATAATTTGTGCATTTTATTTTCTCGATTCCACTATTTCTTACAATATATAACTCTACTTCGTTAATAATTGGATTGGGAAGGTTAAGAATAAATGTTTCTTTTTCAGAATTATTGGTTAATTTAAATTTTAGCCAGTTATTGTTTGTACTAATACCTAAATTAAGTACATCAAAACTGTTAGGGTGGAAAAAATTATCAGATTTTAAAATTTGTTTGAAGCTTAAATCATGGCTTGAATCCTGAAAAACAGTAATGTATTTACCAATATATTTTTCTTTTAAAGCATCTTGGATATACAGTGTGTTTTGGGCAAATAACGAAATACTAATAAGGTAAATTAGTGAGAGTAAAAGAATAGTTTTTTTTAAAGTTGATTGCTTTATTTTAAAAATATTTCTTTTAAAATAAGAGAAATTAATTGCCATACATCTTATTTGTTATTAAATATATAATCAAGATCTACATAATATCTACCCGAATCTGTATGTTCATCAAGTAAAATACGCCTGCAAATATCAGTTGTGATAGCACCTCCCAAAACCACAGATGAAGCTAGCTGAGGCCATGTATTAATAGTTTTACCGATTTGCGCCATAGAAAGTTGCATTCTCTCTGATAATTTATCAAAAGATAAAATTGACATCAGTATATCGGCTTTGTTTTCAGGAGTTACGGCTATCTTATTATCTACAATGAATTTATCTAAATAACCATGGAAAATATTTCTGTCTGGTTCTAAATCAAACCTTTCTATATCCAGCATCCCACGGTCATTGGTATCCATAACAACAGGTACATTCAATTCACGAGCTTTAAGCCGAGAATCTATTTTAATTTCTATCGAATCACAGACCTCAATAAATAAGTCTAATTTTCCATCTTTTAGAAAAAAATCATCTATATTTTCATTATTTAGACCCTCAGAAAAAATTTTTACTTTCAAAAAGGGATCAATTTCATAAATTTCCCTTGCTGCCAAAACCGTTTTACTAATTCCGAGATTGTAAACACCAGTCCTTATTCTATTCAAATTACTTAATTCGGCGGAATCAAAATCTGCCAATCTAAGCTCTCCACAAGTTCTTTCCATGGCTAAAGTTAATGCGATTGACTGCCCTACTGAGAGTCCAAGAACGCCTATTATCTTTGATTGTAAATTTGCTTGTTCTTCTACCGTAATTTTATTTTTATTTCTATTGGTTCTTACTTCTATAAATTCATTCATATTTAATAAATGAACTAATTTTTTACTCCAAGGATAAAACACCCATACCCCATAACTTTCTATATCTATTCCGTTAAGATGAATATCAATTAGATTTTTAGTTTCTACTTTGTTGAGTTTTATCGACGGGTTTTTACATTTTATGAGTTCTTCTAATTGATTATAGATTTCATCGTGGATAAATGCAACTTTTTTCTCTTCTATTAATTTTTTTAAGTTTTGTTTTTCAATTGGATCTTGAATATCGAAAAAAACAGGCTGATATAATATTTCTGACTGTTTAGAATGATAAAGCGTTTTGTCAAAAAATGCTAACATATTAATAATTATAGAAAATTTGGGTTTTTAGCGCCTTCTAAGTTGATAGTCGCCTTTTGGAAAATATTGTATGCTTCGTTAATGGTGTTATTTAAGTTCCATTTGTTTAATAGCGGAATTAATGTTTCGTAATGTATAGTTATTTCTTTTTTTCGCAATTCCTCTTTTTTCACAATGTTTAGGTTTTTGCGAAGTTTGATTATTGCATTTTTATCCTCCTCTTCTGCTTTGGTTAAAGTATCTACATCCTTTAAAATCATAGCGGAAGCGATTAAATCAAGCTTTGGATAAAAAAATGTTCCATCATTGCCAATGCTTGTTTCAAGCGCCATTCCGCAATTAGATACTGGTTTTATAGTGTATGGTGCACAAAAAGCGAATAGAGATTTTAAGCCTAATTGTTGGGATATTGCAACGGCTGATCGAATTAGGAATATACTTCCTACCCCATAACCTGCAATTTCCCTTGAATTCCATAACCCACATAATTCTCCAGTTCCATGTTGGGCATATTTCCAAATAAGATTAAATATGGATGGATCGAGAGCAGAGGTAGCCTGTTCTATAGGTAGAGGTTGATTGCCGCCAGCAACATGTACTCTTGCTCCACCGTAGACTTTTTTTCCATCAAGAGATTCTACAACCAAAACAAAAGCAGCCGGATTATACATCCAGTCGTTTTTAGAAGAAGTAACTTTGGTAATACCTATACTGGTTAAAACATTTGTATGTCCTTCTACAAAAAGCTCACATGTTTTAGGGTCATCAATAGCTCTAAAGGCCCTTAACCTAACTTCGGGCTTATCTTTGTTTAAGGAATTATCCATTTATATACATATATTCTTTATTCAAATTTAAAATATTCCAAAAAAATCAACGCACAACTCTATCATTTACCTAAATTAGAATCATAAATATTTTGTGAAAAAGCACCAAACTGAATATTGTAATTTGCTAAGCTAAATTAAATTATAAAAATGCAATGTATGAATTTACTTCTGTTTAAATGTTACAACATTAAATAATAGTATCTAACCAACTTAAGATTTAAAATGTAAACTTCTTGAGTTTTTTTAATAAAATATTGAAATAACATTAGTTTAAAAGCTTTGTAAGTGTAATTTTTAAATTAATGATTTACTTTACTTAACCTCAACACTAGCAAGATTAATGAAGCGTAAAAATATTTACACAAAATTTATATGAAAACTGACCCAATAGAAATAACAGGAATTGTTTTTTTCTGGTTGCAAACCCTACGATTTGGGCTTTGACGTTGCAAAGGTTGAACAGCAGGTGTGAAGGCAAATAAAACTTTCTTATTTACGCTCAATAATCTCGCGAAAAAAAAGAAAAATGTTAAAGCAACTTTATTTTTAAGATTTTACACGATAAAGTAATTATACACACGGCTAAAGGGCATTATTAAAAGCAAATTTGAAACACCTTCCATTTTTACATTATACAAAGTTATAAACTTTGTGTATTTACTCTTACAAGTGACGCTGAAAAAGCTTAACAATCCGAGAGCATCCTAAACAGACTTAGAACATCAGGGGAATTTTTTTAATTTTTAGTAAGTTTTGTTATTTCTTAGTTTTTGGATTAAATTTGTGTATAAGATTTATGTGTATTTTAAAGCCCCCCTGTTATGACAACTTTACAAATAAATATCCCTGATGATTTGGCTTCGAAAGTATCTAAGCTTACCATCAATGCCGAATCTCATATCATTGATTTATTAAAATCTAAGGTAATACAACTCGACCAAAACCTATGCCTAGCCGATGAGTATCGTATGGCATCAGTTGAAAACAAACAAATAATGAGAATTTTCTCCACCGTTGATCTCGAAAACTGGGACGATGAATATTAAACGTGAGGAATTTGGTTGGCTAATCCTGACCCTACTATTGGCAATGAGATACAGAAAACCCGACTCGTGGTTGGTGGTTTGCAACAAATTGAGAAACTGCCCAAAGAGGAACACTGGCATTTTTTTGCCACCATGGATGCTTTTTTTGGCAAAAATAAACTGCTAACCTTGCTAAAATAATTTGAAATTTTGTAATACCTTATTCCAGAAAAATAAAAAAACGACGATGAAAATACTCATAGAAATATCCGACAACGAACTTAGCTTTGGTATGAAAGTTTTAAACAGCCTTTCCTTTGTTAAAAACGCAAAGCCAATGAGCCTTGCCTCAGCTATGCTTTGGGATAACCTAAAGGAAGCTGCCGAACAGGTGCGTCTGCATAAACAAGGGAAAATTAAACTTAAAACTGCTCAAGAACTGCTTGATGAGTTATAGCATTATCCTTACCCATCGTTTTGAAAAAGAACTCAAACGACTGGCTAAAAAATTCCCGTCCCTTAAAAATGAGTTTGCCCAACTTATTGCCCAAATTATACAAAACCCCGAAAGTGGTACTTTTATGGGCAATTTCTGCTTTAAAATACGTTTGGCTATCACCAGCAAAGGGAAAGGCAAAAGAGGTGGTGCTAGGGTTATTACTTATCTGTACCTAAACACCGAAACCGTTTACCTCCTCACCATTTACGATAAAGCCGAAAAAGAAGACCTAAAACCCAACGAAATCAAAGATATGCTGGAAAGCTTAGAACTGGGCAATGATTGATTGGATTTAGTTTGTTTTTTACGGGTTGCAAACCCTACAATTTGAACTTCAAGGTTTTAAACCCTGCTCTTCTAGAATTGTAATCTAGAAGCTCATGCCATAGGATTTGCAATCCGATATTAAACTTTTCAAAATAATTAACAAAAAGCAAATTTATCAGGGCAACCGCTTTTAAACTACCATCATTAACTCCCTGTATTCTAAGTTGCAACTAGCTTTTAGTTTTTTTCTTCTGATAGATATTTTATTTA
>REAS01000158.1 GCA_004294495.1 Sphingobacteriales bacterium | reverse complement strand
AATTAAACAACAGACCTAGAAAAAGATTTGGTTTTTTATCTCCAAATGAGATTTTTTCGCTAAAATTGGACTTGTTGCATTTATCACTTGAATCCGCCCTTCAATATAATCTCTGTTTTTTATCGGACAGCAATAATAACAAATATAAGTTTAGCGCATTTACAAAATGCGCAAGTTATTGAGTGTATGGTGCAGACTATGAGCCAGAGGGGTATTTTAATTTTTAGTAAGTTTTGCTATTGCCTAGTTTTTAAATTAAATTTGTTTCTGCGATTTTTTCGAACAAAACATTTAACTCGCTAAATAATAAAAATTATGCTTGCTATACATCCACAATACATTACTGATAATTCAGGTAAAAAAATATCTGCCATTCTTACCATCAAAGAATTTAAAACCATTATGGATGAACTGGAAGATTTGGAAGATATTAAATTGTACGACGAAAGTAAAAACGACCCTTCGCCCCCCATAGCCAAAAACAAAGCAATGGCAATGATTGAAGCCGAAAGAAAAAAATTGGGCAAATAATGTATCAACTCCAATACAAGAAAAAGGCAATCAAAGCTCTTGCCAAGATTAACGAACCCTACTATTCTGCCATCATACTAGCCATAGCTGACCTTTCACATAACCCCCGCCCTTTTGGTTATACAAAACTCACGGGAAGACACGGCTACCGCATACGTGTGGGAACTTACCGAATCATCTACGATATTTTTGACAATAACCTAATCATCGAAATTGTGAACGTGGGAATTAAAGGTAGTGTTTATGAAGATTGATAACCTGTTGTTGGGGGTAAACTTTTTAATAACAAATGTAAGTTTAACACAAGTTGGAATTTATAACTAATACCCCCTGGCGCAAGTTTGCAACTACTAATACCATTCAATTTCTATCTTACCTACATTTTTTCCTTCAAAATAATCCCTGTTTTTTATCGGACAGCAATAATAACAAATATAAGTTTAGCACATTTACAAACTTGCGCCAGTAATTAAGTGTATGGTGCAGACTATCTGCCAGTGGGTTTTGATGAATATAATTTAATTTCTGGTTAAACATATCTCGTATAAAAATTTCTACAGGAAAGTTTGGAAACTCCTTTTTATTTACCAATCCGTAATCCCAAACGCTCAACCCCCCGCTACAGACTACGAACATGAGGTTAGTAAACCAACTATCTGCTAAAACTAAATAAGTGCTAACCCCTAAACCACCAAATTCCAACCGTTCTTATCCGCAATCCTACCGTATTTAATATCTAAAAGCGTTTTACTCAATTTTTGGGTAAACTCACTATTTTCCGGGTTGGGTAAATCGTATTTTTGATGGCTGTAGGTAATTGCAATAACCGAAGCTACACCAGCAGCTGTACCAGCACCAAATGCATCGGTAAGTTTACCATTTTTTGCAGCTTCAATAATTTCGGAAACCGATACTCTACGTTCTTCAACAGGTATGCCCCATTGTTGGGCTAAGGTTAAAACACTATCGCGGGTAACGCCTTTTAAAACCGTATCGCGAGTAGTTGGGGTAATTAATTTACCATCAATTAAAAACATAATGTTGGCTGCTCCCATTTCTTCAATGTATTGGTGGTCTTTGGCATCGGTCCAAATTAATTGGTCGAACCCTTGTTGTAACCCTAGCATTGATGGGTACATTGCACCACCATAATTGCCGGCACATTTTGCAAAGCCATAACCCCCGTCTGATGCTCTAGAATATTCAGTTTCTATTTTTACGTTTAAGTTTTTTGAAAAATATGCCCCAACAGGGCAAGTTAAAACCATGTATTTATATGTTTGCGATGGCGCAACTCCTAAAAAAGGGTCGGTTGCAAACATAAACGGACGTATGTATAAAGCGCTATTTTCTTGATTTGGTATCCAACTTTTCTCTAAATTCACTAATGTGGCTATGCTTTCTAAAAATAATTCTACTGGAAGCGTTGGCATACACATACGCTCGGCTGATTGATTAAAACGTTCGGCATTTTTATCGGGTCTAAAAATTGAAACTGTACCATTTTCATGTTTAAAAGCTTTTAGTCCTTCAAAAAAAGTTTGGCCGTAGTGTAATGATGACATAGCCGGCGAAAAAGTAATATCGCCATAAGGCACAATCTGAAAATTGCCCCATTGCCCATCGGCATAATCGGCCGTAAACATATGGTCGGTAAAGGTTTTGCCAAATTGTAAATTATCGAAATTTACTGTGGAAAGCTTTGATTGATTTACTTTTGTAATTTTAATGTCTAATGTATCCGTCATAACGCAAGTTTTAATGGTGATGGCAATTTACAATTTTTGTTTGGTTGTTGGCTTAGTTAATTTAAAATAGTGAGCCTTTTTGTAGTTTCAGATATGTTTTATTAAGCTAAAAAAATGCAATAAAGTTAAGACATTTAACTACAACAATCCACAAATATTGTTCCGATAAAAAAATCTTACTTAGCAAATACTAACTTTAATAAAGAAGTGAAGTGTTGCTTTGCTAACCAAAGTAAAAATAAAAGGTGTTAAATACAGCCATATTTTTAGACCACTAAAAATATTTTTTTTAAATGACTTAGAAAGCCAACCATTTATTGGCTTTAAGATTTAGCAAACATTTAAGACATAATAAAGATGTTATAAACGCTTTTATAAATATTAATCTTGTTTATTGCAAAAAAAATTGATGCTTTTTTCAAGCTATTCATCAAAATCAAAAATTAAATGACAACCCAAATACCTGCAAATTTATTGTAGATGATATGTTGCAAGGAAAAAGGCCCAAATTAATTGAATTTATAATTTAAGTTTTTGAACTAAAACTTTACAATGTTTTTACACCGATTTTATCGTAACAATATGTATTTTTGATTTCATGATAGAATTGCCTGTAATTACCGAAGCAAAACCCCGTAAACCCGATTGGTTGCGTGTAAAATTACCCGTTGGTAAAGAGTACGCACATGTACGCAGCTTAGTTGATGAGCATAAATTACACACCATTTGCGAGAGTGGCAATTGCCCAAATATGGGTGAATGTTGGGGTGCTGGTACCGCTACTTTTATGATTTTAGGCAACATTTGCACACGTTCTTGTTCCTTTTGTGCAGTAGCAACAGGTAAACCTTTAGCTGTTGACATAGACGAACCTAACCGTGTAGCAAATTCTATAAAATTAATGAATGTAAAACATGCTGTAATAACTTCGGTTGACAGGGATGATTTAAAAGATGGCGGTTCTATTATTTGGGCCGAAACTATTAAAGCAATTAGAACGCAAAGTCCAAAAACAACCATGGAAACTCTAATACCCGATTTTAGAGGGGTTTGGGATAATTTGTACCGCGTTTGCGATGAACGCCCCGAAATAATATCGCACAATATAGAAACCGTAAAACGCTTAACAAAAGAAGTTCGTATACAAGCAAAATACGATAGAAGTATGGAGTGCCTAAAACGAATTTCGGATTTTGGCTTACGCACAAAATCGGGTATTATGTTGGGATTTGGCGAAACAGAGGATGATATTATAGAAACAATGCAGGATTTAAAGGACGCAGGTGTACATGTACTTACCATGGGGCAATACCTGCAACCTACAAAAAACCACCATCCGGTTATAAATTGGGTACATCCCGATGAGTTTTTACATTATAAACAAATTGGCATAGAAATGGGGTTCAAATACGTTGAAAGTGGCCCATTGGTACGCTCATCATACCATGCTGAAAAGCATTTGTTTGATAGTTAAAAAATTTATTTATAATTGTATCACTTGCTAAATTCTAAAAAAATATCACTACCCGAACAGGAACTCATTGAAGCTCTGTTATTAAAACAACGGCATGGTGCAGAAGCATTATATAGTATGTACTCGGCTTCTCTATTAGGAATTATTTCTAGAATAATTAACGATACCGAAATTGCCGAAGATGTTTTGCAAGAAACATTAGTAAAAATTTGGAACTCCATATCGCAGTATAATGCCACCAAAGGCCGATTATTTACTTGGATGGTTAATGTAGCTCGTAACATGGCTATTGATAAAGTACGATCTAAAGACTATCGTAACCACTCTAAAAACCAAGACCTAGAAATACACGTAAATACCTACGACCAGCAAAATAATACTGTTTACAAACCCGAACATTTGGGGGTAAAAGACTTGGTAACAAAATTGAAGCCCGACCAGCAAAAAATTGTAGATTTGATTTATTTTAAGGGATATACACATGTTGAGGTTGCGGATGAACTAGAAATTCCGCTTGGGACTGTTAAAACGCGTTTACGAATGGGGATAATAGAGCTTAGAAAATACTTTTAAAATTGGAAAACGTTAATACATACATAGAATCGGGCGTATTAGAATTATATGCCATGGGCGATTTAACCGCAGCCGAAAGACTGGAGGTTGAAACTATGGCAAAAAATTACCCCGCTGTTGCCGCCGAATTAAGTAAAATCGAAAACTCATTTGTTGATTTTGCCACAAAATTTGCAGTAGAACCATCAAACAGAGTTAAAGAAAGTTTTTTTAATCAAATTGGTTTTGATAATAATATTGAAATTGATTTAGAACCCGTTTCTATCAAAAAACAAGCCAAAGAAATACAGCTATATCCGCAAAAATCAATTAATTTTTATAAATATAGTTTTGCCGCATCCTTCACTTTGTTAGTTATAAGCGTGGTTGCTTTGATACTGTTATACAATAACTTACAACAAAGCAAATTTCAAATTGCACAATTGCAAAGTAACAACCAAAGTTTTGCAAATAGAGTTAATTACTTACAAAACCAAGTTAAAATTACTCAAAACAGTATGAGTATTTTTTCTAATCCCGATGTAAAAACTGTTAGGCTTGCTGGTACTGCAAATTCACCAAAATCTAAAATGATTGTGATGTGGAACGCCAAAGAACAAAAGGTAATGATAGATTTACAAACTATGGATATGCCTTTAACCGATACGAAACATCAATATCAACTTTGGGCTTTAGTAAACGGCAAACCCGTTGATTTAGGCGTATTTGATGCTAAAGGGCAAATAACAGGAGTGCAAGAAATGAAAAACATTGAAATTGCCCAAACTTTTGCTGTAACATTAGAGCCTCGTGGCGGAAGCCTTAACCCAACTATGTCTCAATTAATGGTAGTTGGTAACATTATGTAATTTGCTAAATATGTTGCATCTCTATACAAAGTTTTGGGGTAAATAGAGAGGTGTTTTTTTAGTTTATTTATTGTTTTGCTTACAACCGTTTTTGTGTTGATTGCACTTTAGCTTTTTCTTTGTGGTAAAAATAATATTAGATTTTACCGCAAAAAACGTACTTATGGCAGGCGCAGTAAGCATTTAAACCAGAAAGTTCCTACGAAACCATGAAACCCAAAACTACTGAAGAGTCTCATACGAACCTAAATGTAATTTTTGCGCTTGCCATGTTTTAGCTGATGCCCAATTAAAGTGTTTTTTTATTTGTCTCCATAATGTCCCCAAAATGATAAAACCATTACAACAACTCTTTCTTCTTGAATTCTGTATATTAACCTATGACTGTCAGTCAGGGCAAACGCATTTAAGATTTTGGTACATAATTTATATTATGAGATACTTAACTTCAATCTTAATAACAAAAAAATATGCGCTTTTGTCACTCTGAGTGCAACGAAGAGTCTCAAGAACGCCTTTTATGAGACTCTTCACTTCGTTCAGAGTGACAGAACGTAGTACAGAACAATAATTCTTTTAAGAAAATAATTTTACAATTATTAAATGTGTTAGCCCTAGACTGTCAGTTAATCTTCTTGACCAAGTCGGTATTTCGTAGTAATTAATTATTCAGGTTTTCCAGTTCCCGTTTTAGGATGCTCTCTTAGTTCATCCAATAATTTGTCGATTTTTAATAAAAATTTTTGTCACCTGATTTTTTGAACTTTTCAATATCTTTTACAGTATCTATAGTTAATTCGATTGTATAACTCATAATCCTAAAAACTCCTTTTGTTTGTCCTTAGGCAACGGTTTTGTTTTTCCATTTTCTGATTGAGCAATCGACTTGTCAATTTTAGCAAAAAAATCTTTCTTACTTAATAAAGTTTCATCTTTTGTGGTTGCAACCTCAAATCGAACTTTCATTTCTTCCAATAAAGATTTTAACAATGATTTTTGCTTTGCATTACTTGGATAAACTGTTATTCTTTCCATTTTTTTTTGATTGACAGTGCCTTCAACAAAGATACAATTTTTGTCAAATCAAATTTCTAATGTTATCGAAATTTTCTTTTCGGGTTTCAGCTAACACAAAAATTTACGTAAAGTCTATTGCCTTTATACCCAGCTAATTTTATAAAAGTCAGTAATTTTGTGAAAATGCTAAATTTTAAAATTTTATTTTCCAATTTCAAAGAATTACTCCTTCCGTAATTTTAATCAATAATAAATGCTTTGATTTTTTTGCAAATTTTGAATTTTTGTTTTACAATATTATTTATTTTTTATTAACCGTTTAATAATTAAAAAGGCATCCATTTTGGATGCCTTTTTAACTAAATCTTATGGGTTTTGGGTTCACATAAACAATGTTTACATCAACTCCCTTTCTTGGTATAACTGAACTATATCTATAGCATTATCAATAACATCGCTTAATGCAACAATATAAGTACCAGGCAATGCCATACCAATAGCGTGTTTTATGGCATCAACCTCTTTGGGTATTGCTTCGTAGGTTACTTTTTTATCTACAGTTTTTATACCTTCAATTAACAACCCAATAATGTTTTCGGCAGTACGGCCACGCAAGTGTTTTTCTTGGCGTAGTATAATATGGTCGAACATTTCGGCAGCAATAGTTCCTAATTCTACAATATCCTCATCTCGGCGGTCGCCAGTGCCAGCAATTATGCCAATCTTCATTGGCGAATCGGTTGTGTTTAAATAATCTCTAATGCCGCGGTAACCATCGGGGTTATGGGCAAAATCTACCATTACCTTAAACTCTTTAAACTGAAAAATATTCATACGGCCAGGTGTTTGCGTAGGCGAAGGAATAAAAGTTTCTAATCCTATTTTTATATCCTCGGTTTTAAAACCCCAAACAAACGATGCTAGGGTGGCAGCCAAAACATTTTGAATCATAAACGGAACGCTCCCGCCAAAAGTGATAGGTATTGAGCCTACTTTTTGTACTCTAATTTTCCAGCTACCTTTTTTAATAGTAATAAAAAGGTTTTCGTAAATGCAGGCAATGCCGCCTTTTTTGCAATGGTCTTTTATTATTTTAGAATTTTCATCCATACTAAAATAAGCCACGTTACAATCGGCAGCTTTACCAATTTTTACACAGTGTATATTATCGGCGTTAAGCACAGCCCAACCCGTTTTTTTAGTTGCGCCAACAATTACTTCTTTTACTTTTCGTAAATCGTCTAAGTTATGAATATCAGAAATACCTAAATGGTCTTCCTGTACATTGGTTATTACGCTAATATCGCATTGCTTAAACCCTAAACCCGAGCGTAGTAAGCCACCACGAGCGGTTTCTAAAACTGCAAAATCTACCGTTGGGTCTTTTAAAATAAACTCGGCACTTTGTGGGCCAGTTGTATCGCCTTTAAGCATCATGGTGTTTTGCACATAAATACCATCGGATGTGGTATAACCAACTCTGCAACCCGTAGTTTTTGCAATATGTGCAATTAAACGTGTGGTGGTGGTTTTGCCATTTGTACCCGTAACCGAAATTATAGGTATACGAGACGATTTACCCATTGGGTATAACATATCTAAAACAGGCGCAGCAACATTTCTTGGCAAGCCTTCGCTTGGGGCAAGGTGCATTCTAAAACCTGGGGCGGCGTTAACTTCTAATACTACACCACCGTTTTCGGTTAATGGCTGGGTTAAGTTTTGCGCCATAATATCAATACCGCAAATATCTAAACCTATAACTCGGCTAATGCGTTCGCAATAAAATATATTTTGTGGGTGCACCAAATCGGTAACATCAATTGATGAGCCACCTGTACTTAGGTTTGCCGTTGATTTTAAAAATACAGTTTCTTTGTTTTTTGGGATGCTATCTAACGTATAGTTTAGTTTTTCTAACAAATCTAAAGTATCTCTATCTACAGTAATTTCGGTTAACACGTTTTCGTGTCCATAGCCACGGCGTTCGTCGTTATTTTCTACATCAATTAATTGTTGAATAGTAGCAACCCCATTTCCCACCACATTAGCTGGTACACGTTGGGCGGCGGCTACCATTTTGTTATCAATAACTAAAATCCTAAAATCGTAACCGGAAATAAATTTTTCAACAATTACTTTTTTTGATATTAAACTAGCTATTTCAAAAGCTTCAACTGCGGCATCGTAAGATTTAACATTAATACTAGCCCCGCGACCGTGGTTACCGTTTAATGGTTTAAATACCAAAGGGAAACCTATGTAATCTATTGCCTGTTGTACTTGCCCAACATCACTTATGGTTATACCTTTTGCAACTGGTATAGCCTGTTCCTCCAAAATTTGTTTGGTTTGCTCTTTATTCCCTGCAATATCAACGGCTATGCTACTGGTTTTTTCGGTAATGGTTGCCCTAAAGCGTACTTGGTTTACACCATAACCCAGCTGCACTAGAGATTGGTTGTTTAACCTTATCCAAGGAATATCTCTACTTATTGCTTCTTGTACAATAGAGTTTGTGCTAGGCCCTAAACTGGTTTTGTTTCGTATTTGGCGCATTTGTAAAATATCGCTATCAATATCATAATCTACCCCATCAATTAAAGCTTGGGCAATTTTTACAGAAGCTTCGGCAGCAAAAACCCCCACTTTTTCTTCTTGATAATTGAACACTACATTATATGTGCCAAGAGTTTTTGTTTCGCGGGTTCGGCCAAAACCACAGTACATACCGGCAAGGGTTTGTATTTCTAAAGCAATATGCTCTATTACATGCCCCATCCAAGTCCCATTTTCTACCCTTTCAAAAAAGCCACCGGGATGCCCTGGAGAGCAGTTGTGGTTATGTAAACTAGGTATCAATGTTTGCAGCCTTTGGCCAAAGCCCTCTATTTTATTTGTTGGATATTCTTCTAAGTGGCCAAGGTTTAAACGCATTTGTATCAGTTTTGACCGTCTTATGCTCCAAATATTTGGCCCACGTAGTACTTGTATTTTTTCTATAATCATCTGGAAATAGGATATTTAATGTTTTGTAAATGTTAATATTTTGAGAAATTAAATTTCGTTTTCAATTTATGATAATTTTTGTTGAAAAGTGTAATCATTTTTATATAAATATAACGTGTAAAATACTATTTTTGAAATGTAGATAATGTTAACTTAAAATAAAATAATTGTGGGGCAACCTAAAGGTAAATTAGTAATTATAGGTGGCGCTGTTGATATGGGAACTAATATTGGTTCGGATGAAAACATTAACCAGCCACATTATCTTAAGTTTTTTGAATTTGGTATTTTAAGACGGATTATTAACGAATCGGAAGGTAAACTAAATGCCGTTGTTGAAATTATTACTACCGCTTCTCAAATACCCGAACTTGTTGGTAGTGAATATATAAAATCTTTTGGGCAATTGGGAGTTAAAAATGTTGGGGTAATGGATATCCGTAACCGACAACAAGCCAACGACGCCCAAATAATTGAAAGGCTAGAAAAAGCCGATATTGTAATGTTTAGCGGTGGCGACCAGCTGCGCTTAACTTCTATTCTAGGAGGAACTTTATTTTTAAAAACCCTTAAATACAGATATTTTAACCATGCCCATTTTTTAATTGCAGGTACATCGGCGGGGGCTGCAGCATCATCAAACAATATGATTTATAAAGGCCAAAGTAAAGAGGCTCTTATTAAAGGCGAAGTACAAATTACTGGTGGCCTAGGTTTTATTGATAACGTTATTATTGATACGCACTTTATACAACGTGGCCGTTTTACCCGTTTGTTTTATGCGGTTGCCAGCAACCCCGGTATGTTAGGTATTGGCTTAGGCGAAGATGCTGGTTTACTAATTACGGGCAATCAGATTATGGAAGGCATTGGCTCGGGCTTAACTATTTTAGTTGATGGCCGTGAGATTGCAAACACCAATATTTACGAAGTTGAAATGGGTACGCCAGTATCGATAGAAAACATTAGGGTACACGTTATTGGCCTGGGCGATTTTTATGATTTAGACACACACAAACTTACCATTGGTTTACCCGCTAAAAATTTGTTTGACGAGGTGGAGTAGAGACTAAATAATTAGGGTTTGCTAAAAAACTCATACATTAACAAACACCTGTATTGGTTTGTAGTATAAGCCAAGCTTTACACAATGTTAATCTATCTTTTATCAATTCATTTATTTTAATCTGATATATTTCTAGCATTGTCAAAAAATTCCCCAAAATAATTGGTAAATTTTTACCCACGGGGATGCATTCCCGCCAGTTTTACAATATTGTGTACCACAAAGATGCTGGCATTTCCAAGATTGGCTACTTTGTTTTAAACGGGCTTATATGTTACCTAAACCATAACCTTTTTTGCTTATCCAAAATTACCTTCTATCGCGATTTTTGGAATACGCAATTACACTAGTGTACAAGCAGTACTGCTACAGTGCTGATTTATAATTTGATATCCTCTTTCTGGCATAGTTCATAAATAAGTAAATGTTTATTATTTAATAGGAGGCTAATATTATGTGACAATCCGTAGTGCCAAAACCCCAACCCACTCTTAGTTACAGGGGGGCAATATTGTATAGGCGGATTGCAAATCCTACGATATGTACTTCGAGATTGCAAATTCCGAAAGGTGTTTATGTGAGCGTCATATCAGGAAGAGCGGGAATAGCGACACATTAGTAAGAAAGTTTAGATACAGATGTTGCCAAAACCTTCAGAATTTTATTTTTTCAATTTATACTTTCCAATATAGGGCAAATTATCACCACCCATATACAAAAAACCGTTTCGTTCTTTCACCGAACCGGCTTCAGGCATCACAATTCCTGTCGAGTCGAAAAATGTGTTTAGGATAGTTCCATTTTCAGAAATGTGCATCACCATGCCAAATTTATCTTGTTTGGGTTGTAACCAATTGGGCAAGCCATAAACAAATTTTTTCATACTTGGTTTGGGATGTATATTATCAAGTGCATCATTTCGTTTAGTTGTAAAGCCAAGCCAAAAAGTGCCATCTTCACGAATAGAAATGCCATTGGGAAATCCGTGTAAATTGTCTATAAAAATTTGCGTTTTACCTGCGTTTTCGCCTTTAAGCCAATATTTTAATATGCGATACTTGGTAGTTTCCACCATCAATAAAAAGGTTTCATCTTTCGAAATCACTACTCCATTTCCAAAATAAGTGCCGTCAATTAGTGTTTTAACTTCTTTAGTGGCTGGATTGTATTGATATAAACCACCTTGCGCTTTCATTTCTAAAATTAATTTCCTGCCATATTTTATGGTATAAGGGCTTTCGGATGAGGTATTGGTAAAATACATATTTTGCTTGCTGTCGATATCCAAACCGTTTGGAATAAAAAAGTTCCTGCCTTTTTCATCTTTATTTGCCAATAGGGTTACTTCTTTTTTCGCACTAATACTAATAAGTCCTTGTTTATGGCTTAATGCAATTAGATTATTTTGATTGTCAATATGCAATCCTGCCACCCAAGAACCAGCATCATAAAATATCTCAATTTTTCCGTCTGGGTTAATTTTCAATATTTTTCCATCAGAAAAATCATTTTCTGCCTTATGCACTCCACAATAAAGGTTGCCTACACTGTCAAAAACTATGTCCTCGGCACCAACCCAACCTCCCAAATCTATTTTCTCAACTATTGCTAATTCATTATTGAGTTTTGTTACGCCTTCAAATAAAGGTTTTATTGGAGGTTTCCAAGCTAGAGGTTTGATAGCGCAGGACTGAATTAAGAGCATTGGAATTGCAATGCTTATTACCGAAAAAACTGATTTGATGTTGCTCATTGTCTTTGTTTTAAAATGTTTAGTAAAGGAACGAGCTAATCTTTCTATATCTGTTTACATATGTAAAGAAATGAAATCAAGTTTTTTCTGCCCTAATACGTGATAGTTGTGTAGGCGAAATACCCAAAAATGAAGCAATATGATATTGTGGAATTTGTTGTTCGAGCGTTGGATACTGCTGTTGAAATATTTTGTAATACTCTTTTGCTTCAAGATTTAGTAGATTAACCTCTCGCATTTCTTTTTCTACAAAATAATATTCTGCTACAAGCCTTCCTAACCTTTCAAGGTCAGCACAAACGTCATACAGTTGTTTGATATTTGCATAATCTGTTTCCCAAATTATGCAGTTTGTCAAGGCTTGTTGAGCCAATTTATTAGGTGTTTGAGTGATTAAGGAAGAATATGCTCCTATAAAAGCAGGAGCTACAAAGAAGTTTTTATTTAATTCCTGTCCTTCGCTATTGGTGTAAAATGATCGAACCACCCCTTCCTGTAAAAATGCGATTTTACTTGCTACTTTGTCAACATTACAAAAATAGTCTTGCTTTTGTAATTCTTTGTCTCGTCCTGAAAAAAGTTTACACTTTTTTTAATTAATTATGTTTAACGTTTACAATTAAGTACATGACAAAAAGCTAAACAAATTGTTTTCTAATGATTTAAAGCCCGTCAGAAGAAATTTTGAAAGATAATCTAATCCATATTTGAATACA
>REAS01000157.1 GCA_004294495.1 Sphingobacteriales bacterium | reverse complement strand
ACAGAAAAAACCCTCGAAATCACAAACCTAAAAAATTGTACAATATGGTGTATAAAAGAATATAGATATTGCTTAAGTAAACGACATTGATTCATAATCACTTTTATTGTGAAGCAAATAACCCCACCGTTTGGGTTAAACACCCCAGCGTTTGGGTTATTAACCCCAGTGTTTGGGTTAAACACCTAATTGGTTTAGGTTATTAACCCAAAGTTTTAGGTTATAGACCGAAACGTTTGGGTTATAGACCGAAACGTTTGGGTTATAAACCCAATGCGATTAGGTTAAAGACCGAAACGGAAGGGTTAAAGACCGTAACGGTGGGGTTAAAGACCGTAACGATGGGGTTATAGACCGTAATGATGGGGTTATAGGTAATACCGATGCCTTCGCTTGGTGCGAAGGCATGGGTTTGGAGAAGGATTAGGTTTGAAAAAAGACCGTAACGTTGGGGTTAAATACCTAATAGTTTACTTACGGAGCCTACATAACCCAATGATGATTTAAAAGAAATTGATACATTTGAAAATAAGAATAACGACAACATTTATAGCACAAAGCAAAAATTTATAGGTGGCTTTGTGATGTATTGTGGCTGGTATAAATAGGTTAACTGAAAGGCTAACAGACACCTTAACAACGACATAAAAATTAAAAAATGATAGATTTTAATAACCTTTTAGTAAACAGACTGATTATTCATACAATAAATGCAAAGCAGGACGGACAAGACAGTGCAACGGTTGACCCTTCAAACGAAATATCTGAAATAGACCACAATGTTTTAGAGATAATTAGAAATCGTTTAATAGACGCTGCTGGAAGAAATTCAAAGGCTTTTGAATTAGACATTGACAATGCTAACCCCGACTCCTTTTTTGAACTTTCAAATGACCTTGCAGACCTTAACGAAAGTGAATTTATACAGCGGACAACTGAAATAACTGAGTTACTTGCAGACAGCCAAAGAAGAGTATCAATACCTGGTGGCTACCTTTTAATTATGGACTGCTTGGATAATGACACCAATTTTCCAGTAATAATTGTAATTAAAGCCGAACCACATGAAGCTTTACAATTCTCAATTAATGGTGGACATACACAGGTTAATGTTTTAAGAAAAGTTTTTTTATCTCCGTCACAAAAGCTCTACAAAATCGGAATTATTTACAAAAAAACAGAAGACGAATCAGAAAATGTAAATGAGCAATTCGGAAGCTTTCTATATGACGACCAGTTTAGGACTGACACCCACCCAGCTGAATATTTTTACAAAGATTTTTTAGGGCTTACTGTTGGTAACAATTCAAAAATTCAATCACAACGGTTCTACGACAAAACAAAGAATTTTGTAATGGCTAATGTAGAAGATTTTGAAGTTAAAACATCTCTCGTTTCCGCTCTTAAAAATGAATTCACAATAAACCAAAATGACACAATAAACCCATTGAATTTTGCAAACACTTATATTCCGACCAAAAACGGATTAAGGGATTTATATATTGGTGATATTTGCCAAGAACTTCCTTTATCAATTGTTAAAGACGATAGCTTGTTAAAAACCAGATTGACAAAAAGAAAAATTGATTTTCCTAGTAACATAAACCTTTCTGGACCAGAAGAGGGTTTTGACAATCGAGTAGAAATAATAAATCAAGATTCTATTACTACATTAGATGCCGACAATCCTGAATACACTATCATAAAAATAATGGGCAAACCTTATTCATCCAATGAATAGTCGAGAAGAAGAAATATTTAATCAATTTGAATCATTAAAGCCAAATCTTAAAGATTGGGGAAAAATGGTTGATGGTATTTTAATTGATATCATCATGAAAGATATGATTAGTGAGCATCTAATAAAAATCCTTCCAAGTTACAGATTAAAGGACGACAAATCTTATTTATTCAAGGCATTATATCGCAAGAAAAATTACCCTAATCCAATTGAAAACATTGAAGACAAAATAGGAACAAGAATAGTTGTTTTAAAGTCTGATGATATAAAAATTGTTCAACAGAGAATTTTAGAATTTACTGGTTGGCAATCCAAACTAACAAAAAACATTGACCAAGAGATAGAAGATAAACCCAATATTTTTGACTATCAATCTTCACATATTGTTGTAAGACCGACAACAGATAATAAACAATTCTCAGCAGAAATTTCAAGTTCATTGACTTGTGAAATACAAATAAGAACTTTGTTACAACACGCCTTTGCAGAAGTAAGCCATGACAGCACTTATAAAGGCCCTTACAAAAATGATAAAGAAATTTTACGAAGACTTGCAAAGGCAATGGCCTTAATGGAGGCGACAGATGATTATTTCTGTAATATTTTCTCAATGATGTCTGATGAAAAAAGGCATTATGCACTTTACCTAAGCGAACTTATCAAACTATTCAAAGAATTCAACAAAGGCTTTGACAACAACGAATTAAATCTTTTTTTAACTGACAACATTTTTGACCTTTTGGTATTACAGAATGTTCCAATTCAAGACTTAGAAGGCTTTACAACAAGGCATCAAGACGACTTAAAAAAATATATACAACCCAAAAATGGTCTGTTATTTCAACAGCCAACTATAATATTGGCACTTTACTATTTTATTTATCACAGGACATTTTTACGAGACAACTGGACATTAAATAATGACGTATTGAAGAGTATTTACAAAACTACAGGTACAGCCTATGAAGTCTACTAACCGAATAAATACTGTTGCGAATAATGACTGTGTTAGCTGCACCATTTTCTACCTACCTAAAGTAGAATTCTCATACTAATCGAACTCAGTTTCATAGGTAGTTTAATATTATTGGGTTCTTGTTTATCAATACGGTATTTAAAAGATTTTGTAAGTAATCAATATGCATTTTCAAATTCGTGTGAATGATATATTTTGTAGACTATCATTTATTTTCTATCAATTTTTGCTCATCTTCAGTAATATCATAAAGCTGATAAACCAATTTTTCTATTTGGTTTTCATAGTCTTTAGTGTCTTCGCCTTGCTGTTTTTGAGAAATAATTTTATCAACCAAATCATAGTATGGCTTTTGTTCATTTAATGAGATTACCTTAATAAGAAATTTGCGTAAATCTTCAAGAATTAGTTTTGGAAATAATTGTAGGAGTATTTATTCATATAATTTTATGAACATTACATTATCGAAAATATTTTACAAATTCTTATGTGACCTTGTAAGTTGTGATACTCAACAAATAAAACGGGTAATTGTAAACAAGGTAATTTGTTTATTAATGGGCTTATTAAATTTTATTAAAAACATCTAATACTGCAATTTTCATATCTGGAAATAAGGGGCTTTCAATCACTTCGCCAATTGTAAATGGCTTTAATCCAATATATTTTTCGTTTTGTAAGGTATAAACCAACACTATTTTTTCGGTTGGCTCTATCATCCAATACTCTTTAACGCCGCTTTCTTCGTATAATCTAAATTTGGTATCAACATCATACTTGCTATTATTGGGCGATAATATTTCAACAATTAAATCTGGCGCACCATTACAACCTTTATCATCAAGTTTTTGTTCGTCGCAAATTATACATAAATCGGGTTGCACTACGGTATTATTTTTATCGCCGTTTTTTATAGGCAAACGAACATCAAAGGGTGCAAAAAACAAACTACAAGTTTTATTTTCAAAATATTGCAGAAGTTTGAAGGTTATATTTTTTGCAACTGTTTGATGAAGCCTACTTGGTGCAGGACTCATTTTTTTTAGGAAACCTTTAATAAGCTCTACACGTTCGGTAAATTGCCACATTAAATAATCAGAATATGTATATTCCTTAGTTACATCAAGCTCAGAAAATTGGGTTACAATTTGCATAAATAATAATTTTTGTAATAAAGATAAATACAATATTTAAACTCCAAGTCATAAATAATATTTTTATTAATTATACTCTCAATAATGAATATGATTCTACGTCATTTTGTGTGGTTTATTTTTATACGCTCAAAAATGAAAAATTACAAGGCATTTTTTTTGTTCGTTCTCCTTGATGAGAACAGAACCAAAGAATCCTGCCTCCCGGCAGGCATGCAGGCAAGGCTTGCTGTGGTTTGTTGGGTATGCTCAATAAATTTTGACGGCGCAAATCAAGAGGCAAAAAAATTCAAAAGGTAAAATTCAAAAAACCTGTTTTGCGTTAAAATTTTTTTAATTTTAAATTTTGGCTTTATTCGGCTTCCCTATCCAAACAACAGCCTGCCTGCCGGCAGGCTAGGCCGTACGTAACCCCAGGCCTGTTAAATGGCTATCCTTTTATTTATACTGTTCAGTATTCTAAATAAGTATATTTTTTACAACCTAAAATCACTTAAATGTTTATCTAAAATGCTTTTAACATCAATTATAACGGCGTTTGAGGTGTTTTTAAAACTGAGTATGTCCATTGTTTTAAATTGATTATGGCCAACAGCTATAATAATGGCATCGAAATATTGGGTGGGTATTTGGTTTATTAAATCAATACCATATTCGGTTTTTACTTCTTGTGGGTTGGCCAGAGGGTCGTAAATGCTTAGGTTTAAATGGTATTTATTTAATTCGGTTATCATATCAATAACGCGGGTATTGCGTACATCGGGGCAGTTTTCTTTAAAAGTAAAGCCCATTATTAGCACTTTGCTATTGTTGCAGTTTATACCTTTTTTCACCATTGTTTTAATGGTTTCGGTAGCAATGTAGCTACCCATACCATCGTTTAAACGGCGGGCGGCTAAAATAATTTCGGGGTGGTAGCCTACTTCTTGTGCTTTTTGTGCTAAGTAATAAGGGTCAACGCCTATGCAATGGCCTCCCACTAAACCGGGTGTAAATTTCAAAAAATTCCATTTGGTTGATGCCGCTTCCAAAACTTCGTGGGTTTCTATACCTAAGCGGTTAAATATTTTAGAAAGTTCGTTTACAAAGGCAATGTTAACATCGCGTTGGCAGTTTTCTATAACTTTTGTGGCTTCGGCAACTTTTATGCTGCTTACTTTAAAAGTGCCGGCGGTTATTATGGTTTTATAAAGCTGGTCTACCTTTTCGGCAATGGTTGGGTTTGAGCCCGACGTAACTTTTAAAATATGGGTAACGGTACGTACTTTATCGCCAGGGTTTACCCGCTCGGGCGAGTAGCCTGTAAAAAAATGTTGGTTATGGGTTAAACCCGATTGTGTTTCTAAAACTGGCACACAAACCTCTTCGGTTGCGCCTGGGTAAACGGTTGATTCGTAAATAACTACATCATCATTTTTTAAATATTGGGCTACGGTTTTGCTTGCGCCGATTAGTGCGGTTAAATCGGGACCGTTATTTTTATCGACTGGTGTAGGTACTGTAATAATAAAAATATTGCAGTCTTTTATATCATTTTCATTGGTTGTACAAATAAGCCCTGTATTGTTTGGGTTGTTTTGCTGTATAACTATTAGTTCTTCTGGGGCAATTTCTAGTGTAGTATCGTTGCCGGTTTGTATTTGATTTATGCGATTTTGGTTAACATCGTAACCTATTACTTTATAATGTTTTGAGAATGCTACAGCCAAAGGTAAACCCACGTAGCCTAAACCTATTATTGCAATTTTTGGGTTTTTCATAGTTTAGTACAGGTTTGCGTTAGGGATTGAAGTGGAAATCAATTTTGCCTTTTGGGGCAAAATTATTGCAACGGAAAGCCCGACCCTTTTCGGGGAACGCCCTAATAAAAATGAAAAATAATTTTGCGATTCTAAAATTTTCGTTTTTTTCAACATTTTGTTTGTGTAATATTTACACATAATTTATTTTTTTTAATAGGCCTTTTTAATTACTTTTTCCTCGATGAAAAAGTAACGAATAATCAAGGCTTGCTGTTGTTTTGTCGGGTATGCTTAATAAATTTTTAATGGCGCAATTCGAGGCGTGGCTACAAAGATGGTACTTTTACCCTGTTAGTGCAACACGCTGCGACTTGCTTGGATGGTGCTTTATGTTAATTTCTACAAAAAATTTATTGGCATCCCACTCCAAACAACAGCTAGGCCGTCCCCAATCGCATACCTGTTTAGTAGATTTTCGAATTTTATAAAATCAGAATCTATTTCACAGATGTTTGAACAAAAGCAAAATTATTTTATTTCATTAAATTTAAAACACCCAAAATTATTGCTCCTAACGATGCTACGCCAGTTGTTATGCCCACTACTTCGCCTGCCGAAAGTTTATTTTTTTCTTCCCGTTTTGGTACAAAAATTTCGGCACCAGTTTCTACCTCGGGGTAGTTGTTAAAAAACAAGAATTTTTTTGTGCTTTTTACCGACCCGTTTGCATAAATTATATAAGACCTAGATTTTAAAGCACCCTGCGAAAAGCCACCCGAGCTAGACACATATTGCTTAAAACCCTTGCTGGGTATGTAAACAACAGTATTAGGCGAAAGCACTTGGCCGCTTACTTTTACGGTTTGTAATTGTTTAGGTATGTTTAATATGTCGCCTTTTTCGAGAAACAAATCTTGCCTTTTACCCGGTTTTGCCAATATTTTGGTAAGATTAATGCCCACAAAATCGTTTCTTAAAACCTTGCTTTCTATGTTTAGTGCGGTAGAGTCTTTGGTGTCTTTTGCATCTAAATTTTGTTTGGTGTTTTTTTGTACGTTTTTAAATTGGAGTAGTTTTTGTTGTTCTTTTTCAACATCTAATTGGTTTTCTAAAGCCGATGGGCGTTTTAGCGATGCTCCATTTGTGTAGGCTAAAGCGGTTAAGCCCCCAGCCCGTTTTACTAAATCGGATATTCGTTCGTCTTTTCGAGTGATAGAGTAGGTGCCGGGGTACATAACTTCGCCCTCAATGCGCACTTGTTTTTGCACCTCGTAACCTGGCGATAAGCGAACCATTACAATATCGAAAGGTTGTAAAATAAAGTTGCTGGTACTGGTTGATAAATCTGTATTAATATCTATCTGAAAAACTTCGGATGTGATGGCTGATGTTGAACTGGCATCGCTATTTTTTACCCGCCTGGCTACTTCAATTCTTTTGGCTGTTGCCGATTCTTTAAAACCGCCTGCTTTAATTATCAACTCTTCGAGGCTCATGTTTTCGGCAAAAGTAAAATCACCAGGTTCGCGTACTTGTCCATCAATACTTACTTTATATTCTTCTTTTAAATCAAAAATAGAGCTTATGGTAATTTCATCTTCTCGTTTTAAAACTACGTCATCGGCAGTGCCTTTTAAAACATCTTGCAAATTAACGGCTATTAATTGCGTGTTTAAGTTTGGGGTTAAACGGGTTATATAAGCTCTATTTAAAAAAGCATCTTCTTTTAAACCTTCTGCTTTTTGTATCAAGGTTGATAAGGTTAAACCAGGGTTTAGTTGGTATTGGCCGGGTCTAAAAATAGCGCCGCTTATGGTTACACGGTTTTCAAAACGATCTAAAATTTCGTTTACGTAAAATTTATCGCCACTTGCTGGTTTGTAAATATTAAATTGAGAGGTAGTAATATCGGTTATTTTACGTTCGGTAGCGGTGTTATTTAACACTTTTATACGGGCTTTATACGCCCTTTCGGTAAAACCACCGGCAAAGGTTAATAGCGCATTAAAATCTTCGCCTAATTTCATCTCAAATATAGCAGGGCGTTTAACTTCTCCTAACATTTCTACCCGATTTAAATAGGTGGGTATGCGCACAATATCTTGGTCTTGCAGGCGTACGTTGTTTTTTAATTCTCCTTTTAATAAAAAATCGTACACATCTAAAACTGCAATTTTTTTACCCGACCGTATAATTTCTATGTTACGAAACGAACCATTTTCGGATGGCCCACCAGATGAATATAACGCATTAAAAACTGTTGCTAATGATGGTAAAGAGTAAGTGCCCGGTTTGGTAACTTCGCCAGTTACAATAACTTTTATGCTTCTAATGTTACCAATATTTACACTTAATTTGGTGTTGCCAGCCGCTAAGCCTTTATACACAGGTGTTAGTTTGCTTTTTATGCGAGCCGTTGCGGCTTCAACCGTTAAGCCCGATATATTTATTACGCCAATATATGGTATGTTTATGGTGCCCTCGGGCGATACTTTTAATTGGTAGTTTGCTTCGGAGTAGCCGTAAATATCTAGCAAAATTTCGTCATCGGCACCAATAATATAGTTTGCTGGTGTGGCTAAACGTAGGTTGGGTTCAAAACCCGCTTTGCTGTTAACAAATAAATCTCTACCAAAAATTTTAGATTTTAAAGTGGTTAAAGCAATATCGGCTTGGCTTTGTATTTTATCGTTTTTCGCTAACGAGTCTGTTTGGTCGGGGTTAGCAAATTCATCTTCATTTGCTACTTTACGGCCAGTTTTTGTGTTTTTATCTTTAGGTTGAATTTTGTTTTTTTGGTCGGATTTTGTGGCTTTACCTAATTTTTCAACCCTGTCTCTCAATTTTGTTATTTCAACAGTACTCATTCCTTTTGCTGCAGCTACTTGTTCTAACTCGGCATCACTTAAGCCCGAAGCTTGCACCTGCTGCATAAACTGGCGTATTTGGCTATCAGTTAAATCATCAACTCTTACGCTCGAAAAGTTTTTTCCATTAATATTTTGTGCGTTTGTTTTTACCGCAATTACCGATAGAAAAACGAAAAGCAAAAGAATAATATTTTTAATTCTCATTATTTATTATGTTGATTTTGTGTTTGTTAAAAAAATATGCGATTAACAAATTTTTTAAATATTAATGCTGTTAATTATTTGCAAATGTGTTAGTATAGATAAATTTATTACGTTTTGTAAATTTATACTATCAGTAACTTGTATATAATCTTGTAAAAATACATTCTGCGGCATTTGTAAATGGTTAAAGTTAACATCTATTTTAACTACCGTTTGTCCTTGTTTTAAAAAGTCTAAATTTAAACCTAATTTGTTTGCTAAACTTTCATCAACATCAATAATGACTCCTTTTTCGTAATGGTTTTTCCCGCTAAATTCAATCTCTACACCCAACTCGGCGAAAGCCATTTTTAAAAAATCTCGAAGTGTAATTTCTAAATTATCGTTAAACTCTGCCTTTTCACAGTTCTGATTTTGTACTAAAAGACAAAAATCAATTAATTTTTTTTGATCCGTTTGTGCATTATTTTGCAATAATAAATCGTTTAAATGTAAGCAAGGTTCAATTCCTAAAGCTATTTTACAAATAAATGCAGTAATAATATGAGCAATATAAACTTGGTTTTGGTTTATGTTTTGGCAATTAAATAAAACTTGGTTTAATCCTTTTTGTTCGTTGTCTGTATCTAAAATTGTATTTTCTTTTGTGTATTCATTTTTCATAGTTAAGGCCTTTAACATAAGGTGCTTTAAAAAAATGTTTAAGATTTATTATCAAATGTAAAAAAATTATGCGTTGCAATGTGCTTCAATCTTAAATTCCAATTCTTGATACCAGTCTGCACCATATTTTCTTATAAGCGGTTCTTTTAAAAATTTGTAAACCGGTACTTTTAGTTCATCGCCAAAGTTACAGGCACTTGCACAAATGCTCCACCTATCATAATGCAAAGTGTCAAAATCGGGGTAAGCTGTAATTCTAATTGGGTACAAATGGCATGAAATTGGTTTTTTCCAATCAACATCACCGGCCTCATAAGCTTTTTCGATAGCACATTTGGTAATTCCGTTTTCCCAAATTACGTAAGCGCATTCTTTATTGGTATCAACACATGGTGTAGTGTAATCGCCCTCAAAATCTTTAACATAGGTGCCTTCGTTTTCTACAGTTGCAATGCCTTTTGCTGTCATGTAGGGTTTAACTTGTGGGTATATTTTGTCTAATATTGCCAATTCGTGGTTTTCTAAAGGGGCACCGGCATCGCCCTCAATACAACAAGCACCTTTGCATTTATTTAAATTGCAAACAAAATTTTTTGCAACAATATCTTCGTGTACAAGGGTGTTTTTAACTTCTATCATGCTCTTCAACATTGCAGTTGGGGTTTAGTGTGTAGGTGTAATTTTCAACATTTATGGTTTTATTATCGGCGGAAAAGTTTAATTTATTGCCAAACCTATCCACCCAGTTTTGCTTTTTTGCAGGGTTACCATACCACAATTCAAAGGCGTTAATGCTTTTGCTAACCAAGCTACCAGCACCAACCATAGCATATTTTCCAATGTTATTGCCACAAACTATGGTTGCATTAGCACCAATTGTTGCGCCTTTTTTAATATTGGTTTCTAAAAATTCGTTTTTACGTTCGATGAATGCTCTTGGGTTAATCACATTTGTAAACACTACCGATGGGCCAATAAAAACATCGTCTTCAATATTTACACCGGTGTAAACCGAAACATTGTTTTGAATTTTAACGCCATTGCCAATTATAACGCCACTGCCAATAAAAACATTTTGGCCAATAATACAATTTTTACCAATTGTAGCATTTGTCGATATGTGCGAAAAATGCCAAATTTTGGTTCCCTCGCCAATAGTTGCACCATCATCAACAACGCTTAAAGGGTGTATAAAAGTTAATGGCTTATTCATTTTCAAAATCTTTTATACTGGCAATTATATAATTTACTTGCTTATGGGTTAACCCCGAGTGTATGGGCAAAGATAATACACTATTTGCGGTTTGTTGGGCAATTGCAAAATTTACTTGCTTGGGGTTATATAGTTTATAAGCTAATTGAGCAGGCAAAGGTATGTGGTAATATACCATTGTTGGTATTTCTTTTTTTGCTAAATAAGCTTTTAGTTTATCACGATTTTGGTTTTTTACCTGTATAGTAAACTGATGCCAAGCGGGTTGGCAATTTGGGTTTTGTTTAGGTAGGATTATAAAATGTACCTTCTTTAAACCTTCGCAATATTGCTGATAAATAGCTTCTTTTGCCTCTTTTTGGGCATTTAAATATTTTAAACGAACTTGTAAAATAGCAGCTTGTAGGGTATCTAACCTTGAGTTTATACCTACCAAATCGTGTTGATACTTTACAAGTTGCCCGTGTGATGCAATCATTCTAGTTTTGTTTTCAAAATCGGGTATGCTGGTAAATAGTGCACCACCATCGCCAAAGCAACCTAAATTTTTGGTAGGGAAAAAAGAGGTGCAACCCAAATGCCCCCAGTTACCTAAATACTTAGTTTCGCCGTTTATGGAAAGGCTTGCGCCTAAAGCTTGTGCGTTATCTTCAATTAAAAACAAATCATTTTCAACTGCTAAATCTATTAAGCCAGCCAAATTTCCTGTTTGCCCAAAAAGGTGTACAGCAATTATGGCTTTAGTTTTGGGTGTGATGGCTTTTTTTACCTTTTTAACATCAATAAAAAAATAATCGTTTTCTATATCCACAAAAACAGGGGTTGCACCTAAAAGCACCACTACTTCGGCAACCGATACGTATGCAAATGCTGGTATAATTACTTCATCGCCATAGCCAATACCTAAAGTCATTAACGCCAATTGTAGAGCATCGGTACCGTTGGCGCAGCCAATAACATGGTTAATTTGTAAATGATTGGCTAATTGTTGCTCAAACTGAGTTACTTGTTGGCCGTTTATAAAATTGCCTTTCTGTAATACTTGGGCAATGGCTTGGTCTATTTCTGTTTGCTGCTGCAGGTATTGCTGCGGCAGGTCTATCATTAAAATAGGGTTTTCTAAATCGGTATTAGCCATTAATTGGTTTTGTTTTTAGGTGGCTGTGAAAATAGTTAAAATGTTTATAAGGTAAAATTATTGAGATGGTTTTTTATGTAACCTTAACTCCGCAGACCGGCATAAAAAAGGAAGAGAAAAAGTCAGTAAATCAATGATTTAAAGACTTTTTTCTTCCTTAAAATTTCACTATATTCG
>REAS01000156.1 GCA_004294495.1 Sphingobacteriales bacterium | reverse complement strand
ATTCTTTAATATAATGAATATCAGTCTTTTAACCTAATTTTTTGTTGCTTATTTTATTGATTTTCAATCAAATATATTTTTTGTCATGTACTAAAATTTATGGTTTAAAAATTTTACGCAAAAATCCCAAAAGCAACTGTACCACGATGTAGTATCACCTTCGGCTTCGGCAGGGTTGCTAGGCACATACCAACCTTTTGATACTTCTTTGATAAACCCATTTTGCATTAAAATTTCTCGGTATTCGCGTTGCGGAATTTCGGAAACAGTTATGCCACCGTAGTTTTTATCTTGAAGTTTTTTTAGTCTTTTTAGTGCGCTTACAAACTTTTCGGTTGGTGTTGCCATATCTTTATATGCAAAAGTATTTGTGCTATTGCAATTATATGTTGTTGTGCTATTGCAATTATATGTTGTTGTGCTATTGCAATTATATGTTGTTGTGCTATTGCAATTATACCATGCAAATATACGTATAAATATATTTGATTATCAATTATTTAAACAAATTAAAAATTTCGGTTTTTACGCTATTTTTTTACAGTTTAATGAACAGATTAAGGCGTTTTTTGGCCTATTAAAGTAGATTTTTTTGGATTTTAGGTGAAGATGTTGATGAGATATAATTTTTAATGTAGGATGCAAAAATTAGCATTTGAGGTGTAATAGTTAAATATGATATTATGGTTTATTTACAAAGCCGCTTTTACCAAGTAGGGCAATATTTCTTTTTGAAAGGATATAAAATTTTTGCGTACATCAGAGTCGCTTACGGATGTAAAAGCAAAAGAAAACACAATACTTTTACTTGCTTTAATTAAAAAGCGTAAGCGTTCGGGGAAACTTGTATCGCTATCAAAATGGCGAAGGGCAACAAACTCTGTAAAAAGTATGTTTTCTAACTCGTTCGATAGGTTTTTTAAGAACTCTTGCGCATTGGTACTTTCGCGTATAAAATCCCATCCAATAAATTCGTTACATATAGTGTACGATAGTTTGCTGGTTCTAAGAATAAGATTTTTTAAATGTTCTTCTTTAGTAATGCTTTGTGGGTTTTGCTGCACCAAATCGTTAATACTAACTTTTAAATAATCCATTAAAATGGCATGTAAAATTAGTTCTTTACTTTCAAAATATTTGTAGATGGTTGCTTTTGCAATTTTAGCCTTTTTAGCAATTTCATTTACGCTGGTTTTATGGTAGCCATATCGTCTAAACAAATCTTGTGCAGCTTTTTTTATACTATCTTTAATTTTATCAACCTCCATATATTTAATTAGTTACAGAGATATTGTTGCTAGATAATGATACTTGGTAACGTAACAAAGGGCGTACTGCAGGTGCTTTAGCTGCCGACCCATCGAGCAATAAAAACTTTGCCCCGCTACAAGGGTCGGTTACGCTTAAGGATGGATCATCTAAATTAACCCCGCATTTTTTTTCGGGGTTTACGGTACTACACCTATCATAGGCTAAAATGTCTCCGTTGTTGTTATACAATATTAAGCCAGCATAGCCATAACCAGGAAGTATAACTGCACCACCAGGGGCTTTAATTTTTAATAATGCTGGGTTGTTTATTGTTGAATTAAACCTTACGGGTACATAAGGAATAATACTATCTTGATTTTTAGCACAAGCTGCAACCATTAATAAAACTATAAAGCCAAAAAATATTTTTTTCATTAGATAATTTCTGATTGAAACTGTTTTAAAAACCTAATATCGTTTTCGGAGAATAATCGTAAATCTTTTATTTGGTATTTTAGATTAGTTATTCGCTCAATACCCATTCCAAATGCAAAACCACTATACTTTTTGCTATCAATACCTACGTTTTCTAAAACGTTAGGGTCTATCATACCACAACCTAAAATTTCTACCCAGCCACTTTGTTTACACATTTGGCATCCATCGCCCTTACAAATGGTGCATGAAATATCCATCTCTGCAGACGGTTCGGTAAAAGGGAAATAAGATGGGCGGAAACGAACTTTTGTGCCTTCGCCATACAACTCTTGAACAAAATAATATAGGGTTTGTTTTAAATCGGCAAACGATACCTTTTCATCAACATATAAACCTTCTACTTGGTGGAAAAAGCAATGCGCTCTAGCCGAAATAGCTTCGTTACGGTAAACTCTACCAGGCATTAAAGCCCTAAAGGGTGGTTTGCCAGCTTCCATTAAACGTACCTGTACCGATGATGTGTGGGTACGCAAAGCATAGGTGTTTTTGGTTTTATCATCATTAACTCGGGAGTTTGGAGATGCAACAAAAAATGTATCTTGCATATCTCGGGCGGGGTGTTCTTCGGCAAAATTTAAGGCCGAAAAATTATGCCAGTCGTCTTCAATCTCGGGCCCTTCGGCTAACACAAAACCTAATCGTTTAAATATGCCAATAATTTCTTTTCGAACAAGGTTTAGCGGGTGGCGGCCGCCAGTTTGTAAACCAATGCCGGGTAAGGTAAGGTCTATATCAGGTTTTTGTGTGCTTTCGCCCGATTCTAGTTGTGCTTTAAAATCGTTATAAACGGTTTCGGTATATTGTTTAAACTCGTTTAAAACTTTACCAAATATTTTTTTTTCTTCTATAGAAACGGTTTTAAAATCCTCAAACAAATCTTTAAGTATTCCTTTTGTTCCTAAAAAACGAATACGAAAAACCTCTAATTCGTTTGCTGTTGCGGGTTTAAATACTGCAATTTCGGCGGTGTATTGATTGATTTTAGACTGCATAATGCACAAATTTAAAAAAAAAAGGCGCAAAAAAAATTTATCTGTTTTTTGAGTATTCTTATTTGCAGTTTATTAATTATGAATTACCTGTTAAAATTAAAAATATACGTTTGTAAATTATTGGTATCATTATTATACGTTAATTGCGTTTAATAAAAAATTAGTTAATAAACCCATTTTCGTTGAAATTTTTACTGTACATATTTGCAATATTGTTGCTGTTTACAAATACTGTAAATGCCCAAAGCACTATTTTAAAAGGTAAAATATTAACAACTAGAAATATAGCTATACCTTTTGCTTCGGTATATGTAGAAAATTCGGCAAATGGAACATCAGCAAATCATGAGGGTGATTATAGCATAAATATCAATAAAGAAAATGTAAATGTTTTAATTTGCACAGCTATAGGTTATCAAACTCAATATATAAATGTTGACAGTTTAAAAAACAACAATTTAGATATCATTTTACAGCCCGAAATATATTTGTTAAATACGGTTTCGGTTGTTTCTGCATTTTCAATAACAGGTAAACAAATTATAGAAAAAGCCATTTTAAATCGAATAAAAAATCAAGAGATTTATAAACGTTACAGCGTAAATGTGTATGTAAAAAGTATGCAAAAGTTGGTTAACGCACCTAAAACTTTTTTAGGGAAAGATGTTAAAAAAGAACTAAAATTAGACAGCAATGGGCAAGGCATTTTGTACTTATCCGAGTCACAATCGCAGCTTAACTTTCAATCGCCCAACAGTATTAAAGAGATTATGATTTCGTCTCATGCTACGGGTAATGAAGGTGGTTTTCCTTTAAGTAAAGCTAGTGATTTAACTACTAATTTTTACCAAAATCTAATTAACTGGCCAACGCTTTCGTCGCAAAGTTTTGTTTCGCCCATTGCCGATAATGCAATGGTATTTTATAACTATAAACTTTTAGGTGTAAGTACAATTAGCGGTAACGATGTTTACAAAATACAGGTTATACCTAAACATAATTACGACCCTGTTTTTGCAGGAAATATTTATATTTTAAAAAATAGTTACAAAATTTATGGCCTTGATTTAAAGCTTAATAAAAAAGCAAATATTAATTTTGTGGATTCTTTAGTAGTAAAACAGCAATATATTTTAGAAAACGCCAATTGGTTACCAGCTACTGTAAATTTTAAATTTTATGGCAAAATTCTTGGTTTTTCTTTCGAAGGATATTTATCGGGAGTAAATAATAATTATAACGCTAATCCAAATTTTGAACCCAACTTTTTTAATAACGAAATTTTAAGAATAGATTCTAATGTAAACAATAGAGACTCTGCATTTTTAGCCACTAACCGTCCCGAGCCACTTAGTATTGATGAAGAAATGAAACTAAAAAGCCATTACATAGCTGTAAATCGGGCACTTTCTAAAACTTACCTCGATTCGGTTGATAATGTCTCTAACAAGTTTAAAATCATTCCGTTTGCCTTACGGGGATTTAAGTTAAACAACCGTAAGCACAGGGTTGTGTGGGATTTTGATGCCTTTGCACCTGCGTTTTTTTACAACACGGTAGAAGGATTTGGCGTAAATTATGGGGTAACTTTTCGTAAAAGTTTTGGCATACGATCTTTTATTATTAAACCAGAAATTAGATATTCTACACAAACCAAAGAATTTAATGGAGATTTAACTTTTAACCTTTTATACGATCCAATAAAAAGGGCTTCCTTTAAAGTAAATATGGGTAGTGCGTACCGAGATTTAAACCCAAATGGCAGTATAAATACGCTTAATAATTCGTTAAATACTATTCTGTTCGCTCAAAATTTTATGAAATTGTTTAAAAAAGAATACATTTCGGTTAGCGGTGGCCGAGATTTGTACAACGGTTTATATTTTTCTAGTGGCTTAGAGTTAGCCCGCAGGTACTCGCTTATAAATATTGATACTTTTACTTTTAGAGATATTACTCGAAAAAACTTTACCTCTAATAACCCTCGAGATCCCACAAATAACACCAAGCTTTTTCCTGATAACACGGCTTTAAATTTTTCTGCATCATTAGTTTATACCATAGATCAAAAATATAGTACTAAGGCTAAGGCAAAGTATTATGAAACTCCAATGTGGCCTAGGTTAATTTTAAATTATCGAAAAGGCATTTCTGGAGCATTTAATTCTACAGCCAATTACGATTTTTTAGAATTAGAAATACAGCAAGAAAAAATTAATACAGGGTTACTTGGTTATTCATCTTTCTCGGTTTCGGCAGGTAAATTTATAGATCAAAAAGAATTATATTTCCCTGATTATAAACACTTTTCGGGTAACTTAGCACTTGTATTTAATCCAGGTTTAAAAAGCTTTCACTTTTTAGATTATTACGCTTACAGCACCGATAATAGATTTATGGAGGCTCATTACGAACATAATTTTACAGGATATTTTGTACGTAAAATTCCGTTATTGCGAAAATTAAAACTAGAGGAAATTGCAGGTGTTTCATACCTTTCGCAACCTATAAAAGGCAACTATACCGAGTTTTATATTGGCTTACAGCGCTGGTTTTTTAAGGTTGATTATGCTTTTGCTTTAAACCAAATGGGTTATATACAACAGGGCTTTCGTATTTATTATGGGTTGTAATTTTTTGGGGGATTAATTTTTTGTTTTTTTGCAAATACTATGGTTAATGTTGTGGGCAACCAATGTATTTGCAACAAGGCTTGACATTATGGGCAACCACAAGGTTTGCTATTATGGCAACCACATTGCTTCTATTATGGGCAACCACGAGGGTTGCTGTTATGGGCAACCACGAGGGTTGCCCCTACGGGCGGCGGTTTTTTAATTGTTTTATTAATTCTTCTCTAAAATCTCGTTCTGCGGTATAAAACTGGTTTATTTTATCGGGCGATAAAACTTTGGTAAATTCTTTGCGGTACTTTTTTCGTACAGCTACAATTTTACCATCGATATCTAAATCTTCGTCAATGGCTTCTATTGGGTCGGGGTTAGGGTCGTTTTTTGCGGCTCGCCTTTGCATAATTAAATCGCTAATTTCTTTTTGGTATTGATTGTAAAGTGGCCAGAAGCTTTGCGACTCTTCGGGCGATAAGCTTAACCTTTGAGTAATAAAAGCCATTTTAATTGCTTCAATTTTTTCTCTTTTGTGCATTTGTGCAAAGCTGGTATCTGCCGAAAGGCAAATAAAAATGGCGATTATAAAAGGTAGTAATTTTTTCATTTTAAATGGTTTGGTTTAGGTAATCGTTAAGTTCTTGAGTACTTATTTTTTTGTCAACTTCAACTTTAATTTCGTTTACGTTTTGTATAATTAATGGCAAATCGGTATTATTGGTGTTGTTTTGTAGGTACAGTTCAATATCTTCATTTGGTAAGTTTGCTAACTGTTTTTGTATGGTATTTTTACCTAAATTAATAAAAACAGCAAAACCACACACTATTAATATACAAGCTGCTGCGGCGTATTTTATTAAATTTAATTTAAAAATTTTAGTTTTACTTTTAGCTAAAGGTTGTTGATTTATTTTACCAGTTGTGGCTAATTTATATTTTAGGTTTTCAAAATAATTTTGTGGTAGGGTAAATCCAGCGTTTAGTTGCTTTTCTTTTAAATTTTCAATAAAAACGGTTGATTGTATGTTAAGGGCAAGCTTATCAAAATAACCATCGGGTACTTTAAAGTTGCTATTTTTATCTTCCGCTGCCATAATCTTAATTGTTTGTTTAGTATTGATGTTTTTAAACTGTAAAGGTTTAATTAGTCGTTTATTTTAATAAAATGCTCTATTTTTTTTGCTGCTAAATGATAGTTAGCTTTTAAAGCACCTACACTTGTGCCTAAAATATCTGAAATTTCTTGAAACTTTAAATCTTCATAATAACGCATATTAAATACTAAACGCTGTTTTTCGGGTAAACCCAAAAGCGCTTGTTGTAATTTTTTTTCTATTTCGTTACCTGTGAAATAAGGATCGGAGTTTAAACTTTCGCTTAATTCTTGGCTTAAATCATCAATTGAAATGTTGTTTTTTGATTGTTTCTTTTTTATAAACGTTAAGCTCTCGTTGGTGGCAATGCGATAAAGCCATGTAAACAATTGCGAGTCTTGCCTAAAGGAAGCTAGGTTTTTCCAAACTTTAATAAAAACTTCTTGTATTACATCATCGGCATCATCGTGATTAATTACAATACGCCTTATTTGCCAATAAATTTTTTGCTGGTACTTATTTATGAGTAAGTTAAAAGCTTCCTCGCGAGTTTGCTCATCATTGAATTTTGAAAGAATAAGCGCATCATCTATCATAACCTAAAAATACATTTTTTACAGGTTGGTAATTTAGCAAAAGGTTTATAACTGAAAAAATTAATTATTTAAAACGGGTATCCAATGGCTAAATTAAAAACCAAGTTTTCTTTGCGCCAAGCCAGACTACCGAAATCTACCTTAATAAATACCCAACATTGGCCTTTAGGTAAATCTGTTATCCCAACCTATACTTTAAGCTAACGGTCGCACAATTTCTAATGCTTGCTTTTGCACTATTAAATTAGATTTTACAATTAAATTTTCCATTTTGCTATTTATTTATAGCAAATTCAGTAAATGTTGCTATAAATAAATAGCAGTTTTTGTTTCATAAATTAATATGACTTTTTTATTGATGATGATAAGGTTCGCCTTTTAAAACAGTAAATGCCCTATATATTTGCTCCACAAAAAACAAGCGTACCATTTGGTGCGAAAAAGTTAATTTTGATTATGCCTTTAAAATCTATTATAAACCTAAGCTCGTTTTTATAACAATAGGCATTTAGGTTTGATAACACTTATTTAAAAAATTATTTTTCGCTTTCTAAAAGAAAGTTTCATAAATTTATATCCAAATTTAAACGGTAAGCTATGCAAATCTTATTAAATGTTACCGATAATAAAGCCGATTTATTATTAGAGTTTTTAAAAAGCCTTAATTACGTAATTACGGCGAAAAAAGTAAATACCGATACCGAAGGTATTATACCCATAAAAAACTTGGATTTTTTATTTGATTTAGATGATAGTATAATAGCAAAGCTTGATAAAAGAGCACTTACACCCAACCACGATTGTTTAAGTCTAGAAGAATCTAACCTTAAAATAAGTGGGTTATAAAATTATTGTTGAACCAGAAGCCCAGCTTGATATTGAAAACGCATACCTAATATTACAAAGATTTTGGAGATTTAAAAACTGCAAAGGAATTTTTAAAGCAATGGAGAACATCAACTAAAGCATTGCAAATAAATCTATTTTATCAAATTAAGATAAAAGATTATCGGGCATTACCCATGCATAAATTTCCATTTTTATTTTTTTTCAAGTTTTCGCCGATATAAAAACTGTAAAAATTATTGCAGTTTTTAATACCGAACAACATCCATTAAAATATCCTAATTATTGATGATGATAAGGTTCGCCTTTTAAAATGGTAAATGCCCTATATACTTGCTCCACAAAAAATAACCTAACCATTTGGTGCGAAAAAGTAAGTTTTGAGAGTGATATTTTTGCGTTTGCTCGCTCATAAACACTAACATCAAAACCATAAGGGCCACCAATTACAAACAATAAATTTTGGGTGCTGGCAACCATTCGTTTATTTAAAAAATCGGAAAATGATAATGAGTTAAACTCGGTGCCACGTTCGTCTAAAAGTACTACATAATCGGTATTGGCAATATGTTTAAAAAGCATCTCGGCTTCCTTTTTCTTTTGCAAATCTTGGCTTAAATGTTTGGTATTTTTTAGCTCGGGAAGTTCAACAATTTCAAATTTTATATAATGCTTTAACCTATTTAGGTAAATATCAATACCTTCTTTTATATATTTTTCTTCGGTTTTACCGATGCTTAAAAGCGTAATTTTCATATTATTGTAGGGCTTGTAACACTACAAAAATTACGATAAACAATGGTATAGCAAAACAAAAATTACTTTAATTTAGCCCTCCAATTCTTATTTATGCAAAGCGCCACACAATCAACTCACCAACAACAACTTAACGATATTAATACAGCTATTAACCGCTTAAAAAAAACAATTAACACCTACTCGTTCCTCAGACTAATTTTGTTTTTTATTGGCGTGGCTGGCTTATTTTATACTATAAATTATAGTGCTGGGTTAAGTATTGGTTTAGGTATTATAGTATTTGCACTCTTTTTATTTTTGGTAGGTAAACACGCAAAATTACTAAGCTTGTTAAACCACCAACAGCACTGTGCTACTTTATTACAAAACGAAATTGATATTTTAAATGGCAAACAAAATATTTATTGCGATGGTAGCCAATTTTTTAATAGCCAACACGCTTACACTTCCGATTTAGATATTTTTGGTCAAAAATCTTTATTCGCTTACCTAAACCGAGCCCATACAAATACTGGTAAACTTTTTATTGCCAATTGGTTACAACAAGCCGGTACCGAAACCAAAATCGGCGAAAGGGCTAACGCTTTATTAGAATTAAACGAGAACCAAAACCAGAATTTAAATTTTAGAGCTTCACTTTTCTCCCTTAAACCCGATGTTTTAACAACATTAAAAAGCAAGCTCAAAAATCAATTACCCATTGCCCTAAAATTTATAAACACTAAAAAAATAAATTTTATAATAACCCTTTTACCACTACTTACATTTGCCATTTTAGCTATCGCAATTGCTTTTAATGGGATTTTTTGGAGCATTTTTAGCTTGCAACTCGTTATAAATTTTGTGGTGTATAACCTATATATTAAACCAATAAATACGGCCCACAATATAGTTAGTAAAACAAATTCGGCGTTAAAAACGGTTGCCAATCTTATCAAAAACTTAGAAGAAAAAGAATGGCAAACGCCTTATATAAAGCAAATTGTAGCTGAACTAAAAAACCCTGACGGCAATAAAACATATACACAAATACAGCAACTAAGTAAAATAACCACCAATTTAGATTACCGCAATAATATTTTGGTAGGTATAGTGCTGAACTTATTTTTTTGTTGGGATTTAAGAGTACTAAAAAAATTGTATCATTGGGAAGCTACTAGCACAAACACCGTTATACAAAGTTTTGATGTAATAGCACATTTTGAGGCTTTAATAAGTTTAGCAACCCTAAATCACAACCACCCAAACTGGGTTAGGCCAATAATTTCGCCTGGCTTTAGTTTTGATGCCCAAAATATGGCTCACCCACTTATTGCAGAAAGCAAAAGTGTAAGTAATCATTTTAATTTTGCACAAAACCCAAGTACCGATATTATTACGGGATCTAATATGGCGGGCAAAAGCACCTTTTTACGCACATTGGGTATAAATATGGTATTGGCATTTACGGGTGCAAATGTTTGCGCTAATTACTTTAAAACTTCGGTTTTTACGTTGGTAAGTTATATGCGAATTATAGATTCGCTTGATGCCGAAACATCTACTTTTAAAGCCGAAATTAACCGACTAAAAATGATTTTGGAATTAACCCAATCCCACCCAAACACCTTGGTTTTAATTGATGAAATGCTACGTGGCACTAACAGTAAAGATAAATACGAGGGCTCTAAAGCATTGGTAGAAAAACTAGTTTCGCAACAAACTTCTACCTTATTTGCTACCCACGATTTGCAAATTGCCCAGCTAGAACAGCAGTACCCAACCCAAATTCGTAACTTTAACTTTGATGTTAAAATTGATGGCGATGAAATGTTTTTCGACTATAAAATAAAAACCGGCGAATGCAAAACATTTAATGCGGCGGTATTATTAAAGGCAATTGGTTTAGGGTAAGGCTGATGGGATTTGGATACTGTTAATAATGTGGTTTAGTTTAAACAATACCTAAATGTTATTTTAAGGCGAGAAGTTTTCTTAATTATTTTTATAAAACAATTTAAAAAAGCACATTATTTATTTTCTAATATTTTTAATAGTTGTTGATTGAGATACAATTTTTCTTTACCAACTTTAACTGAATGCAGAAATCCATTATCTTCCAGTGCTTTCAAGTAATTACCTACTGTTTTTGGATTGCCTATCTTCTCGTCAATTAAATGCTGGCGTTTAGTATATGGCAAGCGAAATAGAATCTCTACCAAATCTTTAGAATAAACTTTAGGTAGTTTAATTTTGATTTCGTTACCGGTTACATCTATTAGCTTTGAAATTTTATTTAAACGCTCTAACCCGTTTGTTGCGGTTTCTTCAATCATATCCAACATATACAAAATGTAGGCTTCCCATTCTTTATTTTCAGTTACATTGCGTAACCTTCGGTAATATTCTGTTTTGTTTTTTATGATATACTCGCTTAAATAAATGGCTGGCGTATCTAATAAACCAGATAGTTTAAGATAGAGTAATAATAAAATTCTACCAGTTCTTCCGTTACCATCTGCAAAAGGGTGGATAGCTTCAAATTGATAATGCATTAAGGCCATCTTGATAAGGGGATCTATATTATTGTCTTCGTTAATGAACTTTTCAAGATTCGCTAATTTTTCTCGAATAATATTTTCTCCACTTGGCGGTGTATAAATCACTTCGCCTTGTATGTTAGCCAAAGTTGTACCGGGTATATTGCGTATAGAAGCGTTATTTAGTTTAATGCACTGTACAATTTTTACACAAAGGTTTGTTGTAATAATTGGGTTAGCTTTTAACTCTTCTAAACCTAACCAAAGTGCTTCTTTATAGTTTAAAACTTCCTTTGTTGCAGCATTTTCTATTTTTCTTTCTGCCACTAAGGATTGATACAATTCGTCATTAGTAGTAATAATATTTTCCACTTCCGAACTTGCTTTTGCTTCCTGTAAATAAATGGTATCCAAAAACAAGGTTGGATTCGGTAAATTCAGCAATGTTCCGTTTAATTGAGCCAATGCCCTACCTGCCGAAATGGTTTTACGAAATATCTCTTTCGTTTCAATATCGGCATTGGGCGGCAATAAAGGCAGGTGATTATAAGGTTCTTTTGGATCAAATTTGCTCATACTCTTCAAGTGTAAGTTTTACTCTTGTTTTTATTACGAGGGTAAAAATACTAAAAATTTACTCTCGTTCATATTTCACAGGTAAAAATTAGGGTCAGGTTAAAAAGTTGGGGAGAAGGCATATAAAATATTAGCTTTGAAAAAAAAGTATTATCGAAACGCTAGACAAAAAATTACTGCAAGATTT
>REAS01000040.1 GCA_004294495.1 Sphingobacteriales bacterium | reverse complement strand
ATATACTACTTAAAAATACAACAAAAAGCGCATATAAAAAAATCATTTTTGATTAAAATATCGTGTACTTTTGCTTAAGTAAACGACATTGATTTATAAAAGATAATATTGACCAAGGTTTAGCAAAGCAAAAGAACAAATTGGCGTAAAATAATTATGAAAACCCTCCTTACCCTACTCTTTTTTTTAAACACAATTTGCTTTACCGCATTGGCCCAAAAACGCAATAAATCAAAAAACGATAATTTTATTATTGTTACCGGTAAAGTACTTACACCCGAAGATAGTAGCCAAGTTAAAGATTTATTTTTAACCGCTTTACGCGAAAAAACAAGTATTCATTACGAACTTGCCGAAGATTATTTTAAACGCGTTTTAACATTAGACCCAAGTAACGATGCCACCATGTTTGAAATGGCGCAACTTGCCCTCAACAATAAACAATTAGATGTTGCCCAAGAATATGCCGAGCAAGCGGTTACCGTAAACCCCAACAACACTTGGTATTGGTTATTAAACGCAAACATTTATCAACAACAAAAAAATTATCCATTATTGGTTTATGCTTTAAACGAATTGTTAAAACTTAACCCCGATAAACCAGAGTATAAATTTGATAAAGCTAACGCACTTTTTTTAATTAATAAACCTGCCGAAGCTTTGGCAATTTATACCGAATTAGAAAAAAACAATGGCATAAATGATGAACTGGTTGCAGCTAAACAACGGGTTTATTTAAAAACTGGAGAAATTGATAAAGCAGCAAAAGACCTTGAGAACTTGATTGCCAAGCAACCTGATCATATAAAATACTACCTGCTATTAGCCCAGCTATATTATGGTAACGATTTTCACGATAAAGCCATACAAAGGCTTTTAAAAGCAGCACAAATTGATGCCTTAAATTATGAAGTAAACTTGGCTTTGGCTAACATTTATTTATCAGACAAAAACGAAAACCTAGCTTACGCACAAATAGAGCTTGCTTTTGCACAAAAAGAAATGCCTATTGACCAAAAGGTAGCCTTTGTGATAAGTTATTTTAACCAGTTTCCAGATACTTTGGCTATAAACCGAGCTACAAAATTAGCCAAAATGGTTACCAAAACCAATCCGGATGACCCAAAGTCTTTTTCCCTTTACGGCGATGTTTTGTACCAAGCTAATAACTTGCCTCAAGCCGAAAAAATTTATGAAAAAGCCTTAGAACTTAATCCAAATGTGTATGCCATTTGGGATCAGTTAATACGCATAAAAATGGGTATAAATAATTACGTAGGTGCAATTATGGCAAGCATGCAAGCTGCCGAATTGTTTCCAAACCAAGCCGATTTATTTTATTATTTAGGCGTAGCATACAGTCAAACCAAGCAACCCGAAAAAGCAATTACTAACCTAAAACAGGCTTTAGAATTATATGTGGGCGATAACGATACTTTTAAATCTCAAATTTACAGTTCCTTGGGCGATGTTTACCAAGAATTAAAAAACTATAAAGAGTCGGCAACTGCTTACGAGCAATCTTTAAAACTGCAACCCAAAAATGCTTATACGCTAAACAATTATGCGTATTATTTATCGTTAAGAAACCAAAGTTTAGACCTTGCCGAAAAAATGGCATTACAAGCAAACGAGTTAGAACCCGGAAACCCATCGTTTGAAGATACCTATGCTTGGGTACTTTTTAAACAAAAAAAATATGCCGATGCAAAATTATGGATGGATAAAGCAATGAAAAACTTAGATACCAATAATGGCATACAATTTGAACATTTGGGCGATATTTTATACAACCTAGGCAACACAAAAGATGCTTTATTAAATTGGCAAAAAGCGGTTGATTATGGCGAAAAAAATCCTACCTTAAAAAGAAAAATAGATGAGAAAAAATATTTCGATTAGCCTTTGTATAGCTCTGTTATTAATATCGGCCACAGCCTGCAAAACCAAAAAACTGGCTACACAAACTACGGCAAAAAGCACTTCAAAATCGCCTTTGGCAAAAATTACGGCTGCTCAAATTAATTTCAACACTTTTACAGCCAAAGCTAAAACTTCTTTACAATTAGATGGGAAAGAGTATCCTGATGTAATTTTAAATATCAGAATAAAAAATAAAGAAACCATTTGGGTTTCGGCAACGGCGTATGGCTTGGTAGAAGTTGGCCGAGTTTTAATTACACCCGATAGTATTAAAATATTAAATAAAATACAAAGTGAAATAACGTTAAAACCTTTTGCTTTTATACAGAAGTACACCAGCAATAAAATAGATTTTGCTACCCTACAAGCTATTTTGGTTGGCAACCCAATGCCTTTTGTTTTAAGTCCGCAAACACAAATTAAAACCGATAGCAGTGGTACTATTTTAAGCGGAAATATTGATAATTTAACCTACCAAACCAACTACAACCAAAGTTTAAATTTGGTAAGTGCTTTGCTAAGCAATGGTTTTGCAGGGCAAAAGCTAGTAATTAATTATGCCCAATTTACAACCTTGGCAGGGCAAGTTTTACCCACACAACTTAGTTTAAACTCTAGCGTAAGCAATAAAAACATAACAGCCGACATGGTGTACAGTGTTCCAGAAATAAATACACCCCTCGATTTTCCGTTTAACATTCCTAAAAGATATTCGGTAATTGATTAAGGTAATTGATAATATCCAAAATATTGTACTTTAAAAATATTACTAAATAGTGTTTGAACGTAAACTCACAACCTATTTTATTATAGACAGTTACCATCATTTACCGTTTTGAATAAATTTATTTATTTTGTAATAATATGG
>REAS01000155.1 GCA_004294495.1 Sphingobacteriales bacterium | reverse complement strand
AATAAATAAAATATCTATCAGAAGAAAAAAACTAAAAGCTAGTTGCAACTTAGAATACAGGGAGTTAATGATGGTAGTTTAAAAGCGGTTGCCCTGAGTTTTTGAGAAAGAAGCCTATGCTAATGATTTGGATGTATTATATTTGCAAAAACGCACTTTTTGGGCATTTATTAAATATTTAAAGCACTAAATAAATTATGATCTGCCATTTAAAAATCCATTTTTTAAAACTATTTATTTTTTTTATACTTTCTTTTTCTACCTTTTACTGCATAGCACAAGATTTTGATTTACCTACAACCGATACCATAAAAACAAAGATTAGGTTGTATAAAAAAAACCCATTCATTACAAAACCACCTTTGTTTTTCTTAAAAAAAAGCCCCATAAATCAACGTATTTTAAAGGTAAAAATAAATTACTGGCGCACACAAACCACTGTGGCCATAAACGTTAATCAAGCTGCATTTAGTGATAATTGGAGTGGTGGTGGGGTAAATTCGTTGGCTTTGGGCGGACAGTTTTTATACAAAGCCGAATACAACAAGCAAAATATAAACTATATTACCCAAATAGATTTAATTTATGGTAAGTTAAAAAACCGAGGGCAGCTAGAGCGCAAAAGCAACGATAGAATTTTTATTGACAATAAAGCTGCGCTACAAATATCAAAATATTGGTACTTTTTTGGTTCTTTAAGTTTCGAGTCGCAATTTGATTTAGGTTACAATTATGGTAAAGATGTTGCGGGTAACGAAGTTCGCACAACCATATCTAATTTTATGGCACCAGGTTATGTAACCGAATCGGTAGGTTTTGAATATAAACCTGTTAGTTATTTTAATTTAAGATTAGGAACAGGTACGGCCCGCCAAACATTTGTATTAGATACAACTCTTTACAAAAATAATCCCAAAAACTTTGGAGTTCCAATTGGCAAAAGGTTTAGAAACGAATTAGCGTTTCAAGTTGTTGCTAATTTTGATAAAGATATTGCCAAAAACGTGAATCTAAAATCGCGTTATTTAATATTTGCCGCTTACGAAAAACTAAAAAATATAGACCAACGCCTTGATATAACCCTAACAGCAAAAGTTAATAAATTTATTAATGTTATGATTAACGGAATTGCCCTTTACGACGATGATTTTAGCAATACGCTTCAAACAAGCCAAGCTTTATCTTTAGGAGTGGTATATAATTTACCGTAAATTTATTTGTGGCTTATATTTTGCTTTTGCTATTTTTGAAACAAAAAAAATTATATGGATTGGATTACATCACCCGAAATTTGGATTTCGTTATTAACCTTAACTGTTTTAGAAATTGTATTAGGTATTGATAACATTGTATTTATATCAATTTTGGCTGGTAAATTGCCGCAAAATCAGCAAAAAAAAGCTCGTCAAGTTGGCTTAGGATTAGCCATGATTACCCGGGTTATGTTGCTATTATCATTAAGTTGGATAATGAAACTTACCACACCTATTTTTAATTTAGGCCATTTAATTAACGTAACCGATGTTAAATTACTTGAACAATTAGCCATATCTGGCCGAGATATTATTTTAATAATTGGAGGCTTATTTTTAATTTATAAAAGCACACACGAAATTCACGATAAGTTAGAAGGCGAACCTGAGCAAGAAGTTAAAAAAAAGGTTCACTCTTTTACAGCAGCTATTGTACAAATTTTAATTCTTGATTTAGTGTTTTCATTAGATTCGGTTATAACAGCTGTAGGCATGGCCGATCATATTGAAGTAATGATAGCTGCAGTAATTATAGCTGTTTTAGTAATGATGGTATCGGCATCGGCCATTTCTAACTTTGTAAACCAACACCCAACAGTAAAAATATTGGCACTTTCTTTTTTACTTTTAATTGGTGTAAGTTTACTTGCCGAAGGGTTTGAACAACATATACCCAAAGGCTACATATATTTTGCAATGGCTTTTTCTGTTGGAGTTGAGATGCTAAACTTAAAAATGAAGAAAAAACACAGTAAATCAATACAATTAAAAAACACCCCACATTTAAACTAAATTACAAACTTACAATATGCGCTTTATTTTAGAAATTTTGTTAACCGGCTTAGCTGTAGTTTTGGCTTCATATTTTGTACCTGGTGTACAAGTTAATGGCTACTTTACTGCAATAATTGTAGGTGTTTTGCTGGCATTGGCAAATGCAACTATTGGGTTTATATTAAGGTTGTTAACTTTTCCAATAAATATATTGTCGTTGGGCTTAATGTCTTTTGTAATTACAGTATTAATGGTTTTATTGGTTGATTATTTTGTTGTAGGATTTAGCACCGCTGGGTTTATATCGGCCATGATATTTGCACTAGTACTATCCTTTATTAAAATGTTTTTTGGAAATTTTAGTAAAAAATGATTTTTTTTTAATTTGTTATCAACATTAACAATTGCCTTAAACTTAAAATTTTTGCATACAATTGTTTACATTTTTAATATTATTTTGTTAACATTTGGCTATTAACTTTAATGTTGTATCGTATAATGTATCATTTTTTTTGTAAATTTTATAAATTATAGAAAAATATGTAACCAAAATTTGAATTTAAACGTATATTTGACATTGTATTATTAAATAACTTAAGTCATTTTATTAATTAATTTTGTGAGGTTTTAATTCATGCCAAATACACAAACTCGTTACTTATTTCTACTTCGTATAATTTTATCCATAACCGATTTATTACTCCTCAACATTGCATTTTTTTTTAGTTTTTCGATTTTAAAGTTTTTAGATAAACAACTTTTATTAAACCCAACATCATACCAAAAATATTTAGTAATAGTAAATTTAATTTGGCTTGTAAGCTCAGGTGTATATAAAATGTACCATGTTGAGATGGTAAAAACCGTTGAAGTAATTTTAAGGGTAACATGGAAAAGTTTAATATTAAATCTCTTTATTTTTCTAGCTTATTTAACTTTTACAAACGATAGTTTTTTATCACGTGAATTTTTATTTGTATTTTATTTCAATTTAGCGTGTTTCCTTTTTATTAGTCGTTTTTTTGGTTCGCTTTCTGAAATGATGTTATCACGCCATTACGGCATTGGCAAACCAGTAGCAATTTTAGGTAGAAATGGCACAGGGATTAAATTAGCTAATTTTTTTACCGAGAGTCGCAATTTTAAGTTTTTGGGCTTTTTGGACGGGGTAAATCAAGAAGAAGCCGGGTTTTCTAACCCCGATGGTGCACTTACAAAAGAAACAATATTACAACTTAAAACCGCTGCACAAACTGGTGTAAAAGATATTTATGTATCACTTACTCCACAAAAAATGTCGGATGCTAAACATCTTTTAATGGAAGCCGAGAAGCAGTGTGTACGTTTAAAATTTGTCCCCGATTTTTTGGGTTCAATTGAAACCCCTTTTATTATAAACTATTTAGATGGTTTTCCTATAATATCTTTACGTAAAGAGCCATTAGAAGATATGCAAGCAAGGTTTAAAAAACGCTTACTTGATTTAACCTTTTCTTTTTTAGTAACCGTGTTTTTGTTATCGTGGTTAGTTCCAATTATTGCTATATTAATTAAGTTAGACTCTAAAGGGCCTGTGTTTTTTTTACAAGATAGAGCTGGCAGAGGAAATGAAAATTTTAAGATTTTTAAATTCAGATCTATGAAGGTAGAATCAAATATTGGTGAATTTAAACAGGCTTCAAAAAATGATAACAGAATAACAAAACTTGGAAAATTTTTAAGAGCATCAAGTTTAGATGAAATACCTCAGTTTTTTAATGTTTTGGTTGGTACTATGAGTGTAGTAGGGCCTAGGCCACATGTACCACAATTAAATAACCAATATCATGAAATAATTGAAAAATATATGGTTCGTAACTTTGTAAAGCCAGGGATTACAGGCTGGGCGCAAGTAAACGGATGTAGGGGTGAAACCAATGAGGTTTCGCAAATGGAAAAAAGAATTAAATATGATGTTTCTTACACCGAACAATGGTCAATAATATTTGATATAAAAATTATTTTTATGACTGTGTTTAATATTTTAAAAGGCGAGGAAAACGTTTACTAAACATTTTCCTTCCTTTAATTTTTTTTGTTTTTAAATAATATTAATTAAAATACAGGTAACTGTAACTGTAATTAACATTGCCAAAAAAACAACATTAGCAAGCACTAAAGCTATTGCTTTTTTCTCTTCGTATTGTAAAGTGTTTACTTTGTTTAGTACTGGTTTTAAGTAGTTAAGCATTTTATGTGGGAGTTTGTGGTTTAGTAATTTTAAATTGGTTGGTTTATAATGTTCTAAATTATATATTCAACGCAATTAAAAAAATAATTGGTATAAAAAAATAGCACCCTTTATTGCTTTTTTGTTATTCACAATGTTCTTTTTAAAACATTAATAAATTGTTAAAAAACATTTTGTTTTAGTATAAAAGTGATTGGTTTTTAAAGTTTTAAAACAGCCAAATGTGAATATAAAACAAACTTTATGTTAAATTATAAAACAATTTTGGTTGCGAGTTGCGATAAATTTTCACTAAAACTTCTTTTTTTTATCAAATCATAAAATTAATTTATTTTTTTTATCTCAAATAAGTAGAAACCTGAGTCTTTTTTTATTTATTTATCCCCCCGCCCCCCGAAGGGGGAGTTTCGGCGTAAAAAAAGGATGCCGCTGCAATCGTTAACGCAAGAGATAGCTTATAATCTTAATAAACAGTAAATTATATTAGAATAAACAATCGAACTCGGGTTAAAATTAAATTTTCTCAGAAGCTTATTTTATTTAATTTCTAAACAACCTAAATCGGAAGGAAAGTTGCGGTTTACTCCTTTTAAATCTTTACTAATAAATGCATTAAAATATGGGTTAAGAATCAAATTAAACCCAATATTTAAAGCCGGACTATTTGAGGCTAAATTAAAATTATCTTTTTTAGAATCTTCAAAAAGTGGGTCTTGGTTTAAAACATTGTTTCCCTCATTTGTAAATTTCTCTGTTTTTAACAAATTGCTTTTGGTTATTACATTAAATATTTTTGACCCTTTTTGGGTTATCAAAAATTCATTATCTAAACTTCCCCAAACAATATTGTTTGTAAAATCTAAAGTAAGGTTCTCAAATTTATTGCTGTTATCTTCTAAATTATCGCTAAAATAAACAGCCTCGCTATCTCTAATAAAATTATTGTTACTATTATAAAATGTGTTTTGGTAAAAACTATAATTGCCTCCCAACCTTGCCGCTAAAAGATGCATTCCGCAGTTGTAAAATAAATTGTTAATTCCTACAATATGTGTATTATAAGCTAACATACCAGCAACTGTATGGTTTTTTACAATACTATTTGTTAGCAATAACTTTGGGTTTACCGTCATAGAATCTAACCACAAACCCACAATTGCATTTTTTATAGTACTGTAATTTATAGTATTATTAATGCTGGTTTCGTAAAAACGAATACCTTTCCACTGGCCAGGTTCATCTCTGTAAATTCTTTCTGTTCTATCGCTACAAAAAGTTACACTATCATTTAATAATCCATTCACTTTTAAAGTACCATAAACACTTAATTCAGATCCTCCATGGAAATAAAGTTTAGCGCCAGGTTCTACAATAGCAGTAACATTTTGTGCTATTTTTAAATTATCGAATATGATATACGGTATTTTTTTAGTGAAGGTAAAATCGTTGCTTATGGTAGTTGCTTTTAAATAAACTGCGTTTTGGCCATATGCCAAAACAGGAATTTTTTGCAAATTCCCGTTGGTTAAAAACTCCAACGTATCTTGAACTAAAAAAGGCGCACTTGCCTCATTTGGGTCAATTATTGCTTTTATAAAAATGTAAATAGAATCTTTACCGTTTAATTTTATATTGCTTAACGTTGTTTGTGCCACTCCATTTATATTAATTTTAAATGCTGATGTTGCACCTCCTACTAATCGTATATTACTTATTTCAATATTGTTTTTTGAAGGATTAAAAACTTTAAAACTTCGCGATGTTGTACCCTTTGAAGTAAAAACAGTATCAAATAAAACCGAGTCGGTTGAAAAATTTAATTTATTAGCTGGGTTAAGGTCTATACTTTGGTCTCTTTTGCAAGCAAATAGTACTACTATAATTATAAGTAAGGTGTAAATAGTATTTTTCATTTCAAATGTTTTAGTTACTCGGTAAAGGCAATGCCTACAATATTTATTTGATTATAACCCGCTTTTTGTAATGCTATGGTACAGGCTTCTAGCGTTGCGCCTGTGGTAATCGTATCATCAACTAAAATAATTTTTTTATAGTTATTTTGGTACGATGCTACAAAAACATCGGCCATGTTTGTATAACGGTTATATCTCGATTTATTTACTTGTGTTTCTGATGCGTATTGTCTAAGTAAAATAGAAGTATCAACTTTAATATCCATTGCTTCTGCTAAGCCTAATGCAAACTGTTCGCTTTGGTTATACCCTCGTTTTTTAAATCGTGTTTTATGCAAAGGTACAGGCACAATTACATCGGCATTGCTATAAACATCAACATCCATTAAATTTTTACCATACAATTTCCCCAAAACAATACCCACCTCTTGTTGATTATGGTATTTAAGCTGGTGCATTAACTTTTGTACCGAACTTCCTTTTTTAAAATACAAAAATGCGGTTGCCGCCAAAACATCAACCCTGCCCCAAAATTGTTTCATTACTTTATTATCGGGTTGTAAATGGTAGTTGGTGTAGGGTAATTTATATAAACAAGAAATACAAATACAGTTTTCGCTGGTTACTAAACCTTGCCCACAGGCTAAGCATAATTGAGGGTAAATTAATGATATAAAGTCTTTTATGTATTTACTAAATCCCATAAATATTAAACCGCTATATCTTTAACGGCCAATTGGCCACAAGCGGCATCAATATCTTTACCTCTACTTCTTCTAATATTTGTATTTACACCACAGCTTTTTAGGTAATTTGCAAAGGCATCAATTTTATCGCCATCGGCATTAGTAAAAGCAGCAAACGATATGGGGTTGTACTCTATTATATTTACTTTACAAGGAATGTGTTTGCAAAATTTTGCCAGTTCTTTGGCATCTTCTAAAGTGTCGTTAAAGTTATCAAAAACAATATATTCGTACGTTACAGGGCTTTTTGTTTTTGCGTAAAAATATTTTAAAGCATCGGCCAAAGCCGCTAAACTATTTGCCTCGTTAATGGGCATAATTTCATTTCGTTTCGTATCATTAGCTGCATGTAAAGATAATGCGAGGTTAAACTTAACATCATCATCGCCCAATTTTTTAATCATTTTTGCTATGCCCGCAGTTGATACCGTTATACGTTTCGATGCCATATTTAAACCATCCTCGGCAGTAATACGCTCAATAGATTTTAAAACGTTGGCATAATTTAAAAGCGGTTCGCCCATACCCATATACACAATGTTGGTAAGCGGTAAGCTATAGTTTTCTTGAGTTTGTTTGCCAATTAATACTACTTGGTCGTAAATTTCGTCGGCATTTAAATTACGTTTCCTATCCATATATCCTGTGGCACAAAACTTACAGGTTAGGCTACAACCCACTTGCGATGATACGCAGGCAGTCATCCGCTCGGTTGCTGGTATTAATACACCCTCAATTAAATTATTATCAAAAAGTTTAAAGGTGTTTTTTATGGTTTTATCGTTACTAAACTGGGTGGTGTTAATTTTTACAGCGTTAATGGTAAAATTGATGTTTAGTTTTTCTCTTAAATCTTTCGATAGGTTACTCATCTCATCAAACGATACCGACGATTTTTGCCACAACCATTCATAAACTTGGTTTGCCCTGAAGGCTTTTTCGCCCATTTCGGAAAAAGTGCTTCGCAGCTTATCTAACGAAAAACTTCTGATATCTTGTTTAGTACCCATCAATAACATAGCTTACAAAATTACGGTTTTTATACGGTTTGTATAAACTAATTTTTTGTTTGTTTGCTGTAAAATTTTATAAATTATGTGGTTAACAATTAAGTGTTTGAATATTATATTTTTAAAGTATAACAACAATTTGTTTAGGTATTTTAAATAGTATTTATTTCCAAATCATACACTTACTAAGATTTTAATTTTAAAGCATTAACATTGCATCTTATATTTATGAAAACCTACGTTTAGTATTTGCATAAGAAAATTAAACCTAGGTTATAATGAAAAACATTAATTTTGTAAGTTTACAGGATATAAAAATTTATTATGTGCGGAATTGTTGGATACATTGGTCATCGTGATGCTTATCAAATTATTATAAATGGCTTACACCGTTTAGAGTATCGAGGTTATGATAGTGCTGGAGTAGCTTTGTTAAATAACTTAAGTTTAAATATTTACAAAAAAGCAGGAAAGGTATCCGATCTAGAAAGTTTTACCCAAAATTTAGATAAAGCGGGTACTGCTGGCATGGGTCACACTCGTTGGGCAACACATGGGCCACCGAATGACGTAAACTCGCACCCACACTTATCTGGAGATAGGCAATTAGCTATAATTCACAACGGTATTATAGAAAACTATGGTTCCATAAAAGAAGAGCTACAATCTAGAGGGCATATTTTTAATAGTGATACCGATACCGAGGTGCTTATACACCTAATTGAAGATATTAAAAAACAAGCCAATTTATCTTTAGATGAAGCCGTTAGGGTAGCCCTAAAAAAAGTTATTGGTGCTTACGCTATTGTTATAATAGATAAAAACAACCCAAACCAAATTATAGCTGCCCGTAAAGGTAGCCCTATGGTAATAGGTGTTGGCGATGGCGAGTATTTTATAGCTTCGGACGCTACCCCAATTATTGAATACACTAAAAACGTTATCTATTTAAATGATAATGAGATAGCCTATGTAACACGTACTGCTATTGTTATTACCAATAACGAAAACGAAGTAGTAGATAACCCTTATATACAAGAGTTAGATTTAAAATTAGAAATGCTAGAAAAAGGTGGCTTTAACCACTTTATGCTAAAAGAAATTTACGAGCAGGCTAGATCGGTTAGAGACTCTATGCGTGGCCGCATTTACCCAAACGATGGTAAGGTAAAACTATCGGGTATTGCCGATTATGTGGAGTTGTTTAAAAACGCAAATCGCATAATTATTGTTGCTTGCGGCACATCGTGGCATGCTGGTTTGGTGGGCGAATATTTAATTGAAGAGTTTTCTCGCATACCGGTTGAGGTAGAGTACGCATCTGAATTTAGATACCGCAACCCAATTATATCAGAAAAAGATATTGTAATAGCCATATCTCAATCGGGCGAAACCGCCGATACAATGGCGGCCTTAAATTTGGCCAAAGAAAAGGGAGCAACCATATTTGGTATTTGTAACGTTGTTGGCGCATCAATACCACGCCTTACCGATGCGGGTATTTACACACATGCTGGCCCCGAAATTGGCGTAGCATCAACTAAAGCATTTACTGCACAAGTAACCATTTTAACGCTAATTGCATTTTATTTGGCACAAGAAAAAGGGGTTTTGCCACAAAGCAAACTAGCTACACTATTAACCGAGTTAGATAAAATTCCTGATTTGATTCAAGAAACTTTATTGTGTGATGTTAAATGTTTAGAAATTGCCGAAAAATTTAAAGATTCGACAAACGCCTTGTTTTTAGGTCGTGGGGTGGGTTTTCCGGTTGCTTTAGAGGGCGCTTTAAAACTTAAAGAAATATCTTACATACATGCCGAGGGCTACCCAGCCGCCGAAATGAAACATGGCCCTATTGCTTTAATTGATGAGAAAATGCCAGTAATAGTTATTGCAACTCAAAACTCATCGTACGAGAAAGTAATATCAAACATACAAGAAGTTAAAGCCCGTAAAGGCCAAGTAATTGCCATTGTAACTCAAGGCGATGTTGATGTTAAAAACATGGCCGATTATGTAATAGAAATTCCGCATGCGAACGAAGCATTTTTGCCACTTTTAGCTACTATTCCGCTTCAATTATTATCGTACCATATTGCTGTTTTACGTGGTTGCAACGTTGATCAGCCTCGTAATTTGGCAAAATCGGTAACGGTGGAGTAGTGTGAGTGTTTGTAGCTACTTAAAATAGATGTAATTTTTAGTTGATTTTGAGCTCACAACCTAAGATAGATTAATAAATGCTGTTTTTGTAATGATTAGGGCGTTTTCACACGCCGTAAGCTATATCTTTTTTTATTTATCTATCCCCCCGACCCCCGAAGGGGGAGATTAGGCGTAAAAAAAGGATGCCGCTACCGTCGTTAACGCTCTAAAATCGTAAATAACATTGATTTACAGCAAATTATATTAGTTTAATAATTGAACTCAGGTTGTTACGTCTTTTTCCCCCTTCGGGGGTTAGGGGGATAACACGCTACTTTTATAATAGAATTTAACATTTTCTAATTAAAACAAATTAATGCGCTTCCAGCCAATTATCGCCCTCGCCAATCTCAATTTCAATAGGAACCAAAGTTTTAATAGCGGTTTTCATACGTTGGCTAATTATGGTTTTCATTGCTTCAACCTCGGTTTTTAACACATCAAAAACAAGCTCATCATGTACTTGCATAGTCATTTTAGATTGTAGATTTTGACTTTTAATATCTTGATGAATGTGTATCATCGCAATTTTTATCATATCGGCTGCCGAGCCTTGTATGGGTGCATTTATAGCATTTCGTTCGGCGTAGCCACGTACGGTTGCATTTGCCGAATTTATATCCCGCAAATAACGCCTGCGCCCCATTAAGGTTTCTACATAGCCGTTTTCTCGGGCAAAATTCATAGTATCGGCCATATAACGCTTTATGCCAGGGTATTGCAAAAAATAGTTTTCAATTATTTCGGCGGCTTCTTTACGGGCAATATTTAAACTTTGCGACAAACCAAATGCCGATTGACCATAAATTATCCCAAAATTTACTGCTTTAGCATTTCGGCGTTGTTCGCCTGTAACATCTTCTAAAGCAATGCCATAAACTTTTGCAGCTGTGGCGGTGTGAATATCTAGTTTATTTATAAAAGCATCGAGCATATTCTGCTCTTTACTAATTTCGGCAATAATGCGTAATTCAATTTGGGAATAATCGGCCGATAGCAATACATGGTTTTCGTCTCGTGGTATAAAAGCTTTGCGCACCTCTCGCCCTCGTTCGGTACGGATAGGGATATTTTGTAAATTTGGGTTGTTAGAACTTAGTCGGCCCGTAGCTGCAACCGCTTGATTGTATGATGTATGCACTCTGCCCGTACGCTGGTTTATCATCAAAGGCAAGGCATCTACGTAAGTTGATTTGAGTTTTTGCAACTGCCTAAAATCTATAATATCTTTTACAATATCGCTTTTATTGGCCAATAGCTGCAACACATCTTCGCCAGTTTGGTACTGCCCAGTTTTGGTTTTTTTTGCTTTGTCGTCTAGCTTTAATTTATCAAAAAGCACTTCGCCCAATTGTTTAGGGCTGGCTAAATTAAATTTTACACCTGCTTTTTCATACACCGTTTTTTCTAACCTTACTATCTCTATTTCTAATTCTTTAGAGTATAGATTTAATTGATCAATATTTATGCGCACACCTTCACGCTCCATATCTGCTAGCACATATACAAGTGGATTTTCTATTTCGTGTACCAGTTTTTCGCCTTCGGCAGCTTTTAATAAAGGTTCAAAAATTTGTTTTAGCTGTAAAGTAATATCGGCATCTTCAACTGCATACTCTTTAACAATATCAATCTCTACATCACGCATATTGCCTTGGCCTTTACCTTTTTTGCCAATCAATTCGGCTATGGAAACAGGCGTATAACCCAAATAATTTTGCGCCAAAATATCCATACCGTGGCGGGTATCGGGGTCTATTACATAATGCGCCAGCATGGTATCAAACAATTTACCACTTACGTTGATGCCATAGTTTTTAAGCACCATAATATCGTATTTAAGGTTTTGCCCTACTTTTTCAATATCAGGATTTTCTAACACAGCCTTAAATAAAGTTACCGTTTTTGTGGCCTCGGCTTGGTTTGCAGCAACGGGTATGTAAAAACCTTCGCCTGTTTTAAACGAAAACGAAAGGCCAACCAATTCACAAGTATTGGCATCGGTACCTGTTGTTTCGGTATCAAAACACAATATTTTTTGCTCGTTTAGCTGCTCAATTAAGTGTTCAATTTCTTCGGCTGTTTGCACCAAAATATAATTATGAGCTACATTATTTATGTTTTTGCCTCCTTCAACTTCGGGAGCTGTGTATGTTGATTTGTTTTCTTTAGGTGCAGATGCAACGGGACTACCAAACAAATCCATTTGTCCGCTGGTATTAGCTGGCTTTGCATCGGCAACATTAAAATCATCACCAAAAACCCTTCGGCCAATGGTTCTAAATTCTAACTCCGCAAAAAGCGGTTCTAAAATTTCTCTGCTCGGTTTTTCTAATCGGTAACTTTCTTCATCAAAATATACGGGCACATCTAAAATAATAGTAGCTAGCTTTTTAGATAGTAAACCTTGCTCGGTAAAAGCCTCAACATTTTCACGCTGTTTACCCTTCAATTGGTGGCTGTTTGCAATAATGTTTTCCATCGAGCCGTATTGTTTTATCAACAATTTAGCGGTTTTTTCGCCAATGCCCGGTATGCCGGGTATGCCATCAACGGCATCGCCCCAAAGGCCCAAAATATCTATAACTTGGTGTACATGTTCAATCTCCCATTTGGCTAAAACCTCTGGAATACCCATAATTTCAATATCGTTACCCATACGGCTGGGTTTGTACACAAAAATGTTTTCGGAAACAAGTTGTGCAAAATCCTTGTCGGGAGTCATACAAAAAACGGTAAAACCTTCCTTTTCTGCTTGTTTAGCCAAAGTGCCAATAATATCGTCGGCCTCAAAACCATCGAAAGTTATTACGGGTACATTAAATCCTTCAATTACTTTTTTTACGTAGGGTAGGGCTTTAGATAAATCTTCGGGCATAGCCTCGCGGTGTGCCTTGTAAGCCTCAAAATCGGTATGGCGTTCGGTTGGGGCAGCGGTATCAAAAACTACAGCAATATGGCTTGGTGTTTCCTTTTTTAAAATCTCTAAAAGCGTGTTGGTAAAGCCCATAACGGCCGATGTGTTAATGCCCGAAGCTGTAAAACGCGGGTTTTTACTTAACGCAAAATGAGCTCGGTATATTAAAGCCATACCATCTAAAAGGAAAAGTTTTTTTGTCATTTTTGTATTTTAATCTTTGGAAATTGTAAACAAATGTAATTAAATAAAGACTGATAGGTTTTAAAATATTTTGGTCTTAACCCCGAAAAATGGGGTCGGGCTTGGAGTTTATTCTGACAAAGTAAGGACTGAAATCCCTTACGCAAACCACTATAAAATTTTATCACCTCAGCAACTCATAAAAGTTGTATTTTTAAATCTTCAATAAAAGCCATAACCAAACATGAAAATTAGTGAACTTACCCAGTTTTAAGAACAATATGCGCCTTTAAGCTACCAAGCCTTTTGAGAGAATAAGCATTGAATAAGTGCTTAAATGAATTTTTTAATAGAGAAAGAAATAAATTACTTTTAAAAAAATTAAAGTCGATTGTAGATTTTCTGCTGTATATTGTTCCAAATTTTGTACGGAATTTAGCGCAGCGTTCTTCGTACTGGAATATAGAAAGGAGTTTCCAAACTCCACTCTCTTAATAAATTTAAATTATTGGAGTATGTAGACCCCTCCACAGTATAAGAAAATCGTTACAACACTACGCTAACTCTAAGAATAAACTGTGATACAAACTAAGGCTAAGGAATTTAGTTGGCGGATTCTTGTTTATGAGATAGGATGTATGCACCCTCTTTCCAATTCCGGTTTGATACTAGCCATTCTAACAGTTGCCCTAAAAACAAAAACCTTAAAGCAACAGTTGTTGCCTGTTCTAAACATATTTGTTTAGGTTCAAGCTCTCGAATTAGTATGCTTCTTTTGTATATAGCTTGCGGACCGTCAATAACTAATGTTGTTGTTGATCCAAATTTTACAATGCCACCATTAGCAAGTTTCCTACTTGCATTAACTTGATTTATAATAAAGTCTATATCTACTGTTGGATAATGTAAATCTGGCATTAGGCAGCTTCTACTTCTAAATGTGAATTAACATAATTTTCGCCAGTTTGCATAAGTCTTTCAAGCATAACATCTGTGTCCGAAACACTGTATCCTAAAAGAGGTTCGCCTGTTTCGCCGTCAATGGATATCCAACCCAATACTTGTAATTCTTTTTCGAGTCCTTGTCCAAAATGCTCGGATACAAAGCAAAAAGATGCAATGGCTTCTTCAATGGCTTTTTCTGCATCAATTTCGTCTTTTGCAATAGTTTCAATGCCGAGCAAAGGAAGTTGAACAAGTAAATTGCCTTGGTCAGACATCTTATTCCATATCGGCATAAATACAGAGATAGATGTAATTTTATCTCCGATACGCGTTATTTTGATGTTAGCTTCGGTTGTGTTCATATTTTGATTAGTTTTCAATATGCAATATAGTATCAAATATGATATTAAATACTTTATATTTTAATTTTTATTAACTAAATATTTGAAAATATACTATAAATGACTGAAAGTCAATGCTTTTATATATTAGCGCATTTTTTCTAGTTCTGATGTATAGCAAATTTTACCCTAGTTTGTACGGAGTTTAGCGTAGCGTTCTCCCTACTGGAAAATAAAGATGAGTTTTCAAACTACGTTAAAATAATAAATGTAGGTTAATTGAGTCTGGAGACTCCTTTTTATAGACAAATCCTTAGAACGCTGCGCTAACTCTAAGGATAAATGGGGATTGTGGCAACAAAAAGGCTAACCGCTGCCTGCCGGCCGGTAGGCGGGCAATCACTTACGCAAACGTAAGTTGTTAAATTTATGATAAACAGTTAAACTTTAATTCTCAACTAAGTAAATATGACGGATTTATAACCACCTATTTTTATAAAATTAGACGTTTAAAAAGCAATATCTTATAAGCATATCTATGTATTTACTGCAATGCGTTCCACACCCAACAGAACTCGGCAACACAATAGTTAATTTAACTTACATAGTTCATCTTTCATTTAAACCAGAAAGAGTATTTGCGTACCTTCGTAACATGTTTTATAGACGAAAAATCATATTAGCCTTGATGCAAGCATTTGACGGGCATTTGCCTAAAATATCTTTGCAAAAACTGCTTTTTTTGTTTGCAAATAGACAAACCAAGCCTGATTATGATTTTGTGCCTTATAAGTACGGCTGCTATTCATTTTCAGCTAATGCCGACCTTACCGCGATGGTTAAACATGGTCAAATATTGGCAGACCAAACAAGTTTTACAAAAATTGATTTAGTTGATTACGTAAAAACCCTCAACGAAAAAGATAAAAAAATCTGGTTTGATATTAAAACTACTTATTGTAAGTTGACACCAAACTCTTTGATGAAATTGACTTACTTAAACTACCAGTATTATGCAATCAATAGCGTTAAGGCAAAAGAAATTTTAAATGAAGAACAATATGATAAGGTTTTAAAAGCAAAACCAATCAATGCTAATACAATACTTTACACAATTGGCTACGAAGGTATTTCGTTAGAAGAGTATTTAAATAGGTTGATTAAAAATGATGTGAAAGTTTTAGTGGATGTTAGAAACAATGCCCTAAGCATGAAGTTTGGTTTTTCAAAAACACAATTAAAAACTTTTTGTGCAAGCCTAAACATTGAATATTTGCATATACCAGAAGTTGGTATTCAATCTAACCAAAGACAGGAATTAAAAACACAAACCGATTACGACAATCTTTTTGATATTTACAAAACACAAAATTTAAAGAAAACTACAAGCCAACAACAAGAAATCTTAAACTTATTAAAAATGAAAAAAAGAATTGCTTTAACTTGCTTTGAAGCGAATATTTGCCAATGCCATAGAAAACATTTAGCTGAAGCAATTATATCTCTACCTGAATGGAATTATGAATTAAAACACATTTAGTGTATGGCATTAACCAAAGTTCTAATTGCTGTTAAAACATACCCTACTCTTTCAAGCAAGTATGACGAACTTGTTTGCACCGCAGGTTTTCTTGAAGATGGAAGTTGGATAAGAGTTTACCCAATTCCATTTCGTAAACTAGAATACGATAAGCAATACAGCAAATATGATTGGATTGAAGTTGACCTTGTAAAGAACAATTCCGACTTTCGTTCAGAAAGCCATAAACCCAAATCAATAGAAACAGCGTTTAATATTGTTGACCATTTAGGAACCGAAGATAGTTGGAGACTTAGAAAAGAAATTGTACTCAAAAATGTTCACACCAACATGGCGGTGTTAATTGCGGAAGCAAAAGATCCCCAAAAATATACTTCACTTGCCGTTTTTAAGCCCACAGAAATATTAAGTTTTGAAATTGAAAAGTCAGAGAGAGATTGGGATAAAGATAAATTAGCTCAACTCATCGCAAATGCCCAGCAACTTAACCTTTTTAAAAATTCGGACAACCCTTTTGAAGTAGTTAAAAAACTACCCTACAAATTTTCATATAAATTCAAAAGTGAAGACGGTAAAGAACGAACTTTAATGATTGAAGATCAGGGCAACCGCTTTTAAAAAAAAGGGGTCAGGTTAATTTTCTGGGGAGAAGGCCATTAAGCAAATAATTTTTCTAGCCTAAAAAGGAAGAAATCAATATCGGTAACACCTCTT
>REAS01000154.1 GCA_004294495.1 Sphingobacteriales bacterium | reverse complement strand
AGATTAAACAGAAAAAACCCTCGAAATCACAAACCTAAAAAATTGTACAATATGGTGTATAAAAGAATATAGATATTGCTTAAGTAAACGACATTGATAAATAATTTGATAATTACTGCTTAAAATAGTGATGTTTAATTTTAGGTTACTATTTTTACCCCTAAATGGCATACAAGTTTGTTGATAATTACCGCGAAAAAGGGGCTAGAAAAAAGTTAGTTATTGAGCTAAAAGAAAAAAAAGGAATTACAAATGCAAGCGTACTTAATGCAATTGGTAGCGTTAAACGGCATTATTTTTTCGACGAAACTTTTTGGGCACATGCTTACATAGATAAAGCTTTCCCTATTGGCGACGGCCAAACCATATCAAACCCATACACGGTTGCCTACCAGTCTCAATTATTAGAAATAAAAAAAGGGGATAAAATTTTAGAAATAGGTACTGGTTGTGGCTACCAAACTTGCGTTTTATTAGAAATGGGTGCAACTGTGTACACCATAGAAAGGCAAGAAGCACTGTATAACCGCACCTTAAAAGTGTTGCCGCATTTAGGGTATAATGCACAATTTTTTTGTGGCGATGGCTCTAAAGGTATTCCCGAATTTGCCCCTTACGATAAAATTATTGTAACCGCTGGGGCGCCATTTGTGCCTCAAATATTACTTAAACAATTGGCAGTTGGGGGCATTTTAGTAATACCTGTTGGCGATAATAAAGAACAGCAAATGATGAAAATTGTAAGGATAAATGAGAACGATTTTGAAAAATTTATTTTAGATACTTTTAAATTTGTGCCGCTTTTGGGCGAGCAAGCTTGGTAAAATAAGAAAAAAATTATCCTTTCATAGCCTTATCCATTTCCCGTTTTACATCTCTTTCTTTAAGCGTTTCGCGTTTATCGAACATTTTTTTACCCTGTGCTAAAGCAATATCCATTTTGGCAAAACCCCTTTCGTTTATAAAAATACGTAAGGGAATAATAGTTAGCCCCTTGTCTTCGCCCTTAATAAGTAGTTTCTTTAATTCTTTTTTGTTAAGTAGTAGTTTGCGGTCGCGTTTAGCGGCATGATTATAAAAACTCCCGTGAGAATACTCTGAAATATCCATATTACGTACATACAATTCGCCATTAATAAAATTGCAAAACGAATCGCCAATATTGGCTTTACCTTGCCTAATAGATTTTATTTCGGTACCTAGTAATTTTAAACCAGCAGTATATTTATCTAATATTTGATACTCAAATGTTGCCTTTTTATTTCTAATATTAATATCTAGAGCCATAGTTATTTAATTTTTTTCAAATCCAGAAAAACATATTAAAAACAAAAATAGTGTATAATACTAATTTTAAACCATTTTGATTTAAATTGATGGTATTAATGCCAAAATAAAATAAAAAATACCAAATCAACTTCTATTTTTGCTCAATTATTAATAAACACAAAATATGAATAATTATATTAAAGCAAGTATCGGTGTACTTATTATTGTGCTAATTTCAGCATTTATTCCTTACACAAAATCCTACGAGACCAACATTAATATCTCTATTTTAGATGTTGCCAACCAAATTAATAATCCCAATAATTGGAAAAACTGGTACCTACCATTTAAAAAAGCTTTTAAAAATGATTCTTCAAAATACCAAATAAGTGAAAATTTTAAAGAAAACAAATTTGCCTTTACCGTAAATGGTGAATTAACCCATGTAAATTTATTTGGCCCAACTTTGTTAGTTATTAATTTGGAAAACGATGCAAACACAAGCGTGGTTTTAAAAGCAATATTTACAAAAAACGATAAAGTAAAGGTAGTACAGCTTTTAAAAACTTCTTTTCTAAACTATTGTTGGCTAAGCTTAACCAATAAAAAATCGACTTATAATTTTGCCCAAAACCTTAAAAATTATTACGATACACCTTCGTTATATTATGGTTTTAAAATAGTAAAAACAGGAGTGGCAGATACCGATTTTGTAACTACTAACAAAACCGTTATAAAAGAAAAAACTTTTACCGTTGCCGATTCTTTACAAAAAACATTGTTTGCTTATGCAAAAAGAAACAACTTAAAATGCCGCAACTTTCCTTTCTTAGTAATTACTAATGTAAGCTCCGATTCGGTAATAGTAACCAGTATGTTGGTAATAATAGATAAAAAAGTAAAACTTAACTCCGAAGTTGCCTACTTACAAATGCCTAAAAATGGTAATATGTTAATTGGTTATTATAAAGGAGAATACCGCAAACGTGGGCAAATATATAGTTCAATGGATAAATATGTAACTAGATATGGCTTAACAAAAGTAGTAAGTGCTTTCGAAAAATTTTTAGATAACAAGTTGCCAAAAAACGATAGTTCTTATGTAGATATGGCTTTGTATTACCCTATTTATTAAAGAAAATCGTATTTTATTTGTTTTGGAACAACTGCAAATCAGCATTATTTCTACTTATAAAAACATAATTTTTTGTTTCGTTTTTAACTTCAACGGCATCCCTAACTTCGCCTTTAATAAATAAACCGGCTAGTTTTGGTTTTACGTAATCAAATTTATGATTAGGTTTTGCTAATAGTGTAACGCCATAGCTGCCATCGTATTTACCAACTTCGGGCTTTAAGCCAAAAAAATTGCCTCCAAAAAAAATATCTTTTTTATTATCGTTATTAAAATCGGATACTAAAATGGCATAAACTGGCGATAGTTGAACCTGATAAGGTAATGCTTGACTAACAAATTTACCTTTTCCCATATTTTTGTACAAACTTGTTTTGGTTTCATTAACTTGTAAATGAATAGATTGTGCGAGTAATTCTGGCGTAAATACATCTTCTATTGATTTACCAGCGTATGCATCAAATCTTAAAAATTTCTTTTTTAAACTGGGTATTTGCGCAACCAAATCATTTTTTAAGTTAAAAGGGTAAGGCTTACCATCGGGTTTGTAATATACTGCAATACACTCGGGTTGGCCGTTATTATCAAAATCGTTTACATACAAACTTGCAGGTTGTGTAATATTTGCTTTAATTTTGGAGTTTAGCCCAAGGTTGCCAGCTAATATATCTAGCAGGCCATCACCATCTACATCTGTAACGTTTACGCAATTCCACCAGCCTAAAGAGTTGGGTATGGTATAGGCTATTTCTAATTTGCTATTTTTACTTTTAAATACAGTTACAGGCATCCAATCACCAACTACAATTAATTCTTTTGTTTTGTCGTTATCAATATCTGCCCATTGGGCATCGGTTACCATACCCAAAGTTTGTAATTGTGGAGCAAGCTTTTGGGTAACATTTGTAAATTGTGCTTTACCATTATTTTGTAATAAAGCACTTTTTGGCGCTACACCATAAGCCCCAGGAATACTGCGGGCGCCAACAATAACATCAATATCGCCATCATTATCGTAATCGTTTACACTTACACACGCTGCATTTATGGTTAGTAATGGTAAGCCTGCGCCTCGATCAAATAAACCTTTTCCGTTATTTAAAAACAACTTGGGTTGTAAAAAAATTGAGCCTAATTTGTCTTCGTTCCCACCGTATACCAATAACAAATCGTTATCCCCGTCTTTATCTGCATCAAAAAAAACGGCATCGGTATTATCGGTAAAGTTAATTTGTGTAAAGGCTGGCTGTACAAATTGTTTAAAGCCATTTTGGGTTTGTATAAAGAGTTTACTTTCATCGCCTTTTGCGCCACCCACAAAAACATCCTCTAAGCCGTCGGCATTTACATCGGCTTTGGTAATTTTTGGCCCTTCGGCCGATAACATTTTAGGTATCAACCTTTCGGTATTAAAATCAATATAATTGTTCTCTTTGTGCGCTATATTACCCAACAAACTTTTGGTGCTAACATTACTGAATAATGTATTGTGAGTTTCAATTTTTTCATTAAAAAGTTTTGTGGCGTTTATTTGCTTTAAAGTAATGGTAGTGTTGCTGGTTAAATTGTATAACGTTTGGTATTTCAGGTTAGGCCATAAAACTTCCAAACTATCTATTTGTGATATTTTATTTAAACCAAAACTAAGTATTGGTTCAACCGAACTTTGAAAACCACGACTAGGCATTTGTTGCAACATTTGCATTTGTTTTTTTGCATAAATGGTAACTTTTGCGCCATAACCAAATGTGTTAGTACCTGTACCTAACAATTTAACTTTTAAATAATTGTTTTTTAATGTTTGCCGAGCGGTATTTTTGTACACAAAAGCAATTTGATTTTCGTTATTAACTACTAAATCTAAATCGCCATCGTTATCTAAATCGCCATAGGCTGCGCCATTGCTAAAGCTTAAAGCATCTAAACCTAAATTTGCAGTTTCGTTTTTAAATACGCTATTACTTTGATTTACAAAGCCATAGTTAGCAATCGGGTTCGCCTCCATTTTATCCATCATTACTTTGAAATCTAAATTGCCAGCTTTTGCAGTGTTAAATACCACATCGCTACTAAAATAGTTTAAAAAATCTTGGTTGGTAAGGTCTTTAGATATGCCGTTACTTACAAAAATATCTTTAAGGCCATCGTTATTAAAATCGAAAGAGAGTGCGCCCCAGCTCCAATCTGTTGCATTTACACCAGCAAAAGCAGCTGCTTCGCTAAAAGTACCATCGCCGTTGTTTAGTTGTAAGCAGTTAGCACCATATTGATGGTGGTAATCGGTTTTTATTTTTGCGTTTGAAACATTGTAATCATCAAAAACGGTGGTGGTTTTAAGTTTAAAATCGGTTTCGGGTAGCATATCGGTGGTAAAAATATCCAAATAACCATCGTTGTTTACATCCATTATATCGCAACCCATAGAAGCTTGACTTATATGTCCCATTGCTTCATCAATTTCTTCTTTAAAAGTGCCATTTTTTTGGTTGATGTATAAATAATCTTTTTCAAAAAAATCGTTCGATACGTAAATATCATCCCAACCATCATTGTTTACATCGCCTACAGTTAATCCTAAACCAAATCCAATTTCGCTACCATAAATACCAGCTTGGGCACTAACATCCACAAATTTACTATTGTTATTTATATACAAACGGTGGCCACCTTTAAAATTTCTTTCGTATCGTTGGTTTACATCAAAACCAAAACTTTCTATAGGTCTAAAACTGTTGTTTAATACGTAACAATCTAAATCGCCATCGTGGTCGTAATCAAAAAAGGCGGCATGGGTTGATAGGCCTTTATCATCTAAACCATACAATGCGGCATCTTCCTTAAAAGTGCCATTTTTTTGGTTTATGTACAATTCGTTTGCTCTATTATCGCCGTTTAAATCCCCACTGTTACAAACATAAATATCTAACCAGCCATCGGCATTAATATCAACCATAGTTACGCCAGTATGCCATTTGTGTATGCCTTTAACACCCGCTTTTAGCGTAACGTCTTCAAATTTAAAATTGCCTTTGTTTAAGTACAATTTGTTATTTTGTTGGTTAGCGGTAAAAAAAACATCGGCTAAACCATCGTTGTTTATATCGCCAATGGCAACACCGCCCCCATTAAAAAAATTACGGTATTTAAAAACGTTAAAGCTATCGGTATAGGATACCATATTATTGAAATTTATGCCCGTATGGGCTGAGGGCATAGTAATAAATAGCGGGTTTTGTTTTGGATTTGTTTTATTGCAAGCTGCCAAAACAACAATAATTATTAATAAATTTTTGAAACTTTTAATACAATTTAACATAAAACAAAGCTAAAAATTAATGCAAATAAAAAAGGAAAAGTACCACTTAAGATACCTTTCCTTTTAAAATGTTATTTTTATAATAGATTACTAGTAACCCGGGTTTTGACTGAGTCTTGAATTTAGCTGTATTTGTTTAGCTGGTATTGGGTAAATTGCAGTATGCAAATCAGGATCTGCTAAAGGTTTTAATGGTTCTTTAGCTTTAGTCCAATACTTAATTGCAGACCCAGCAACCTCGAAACGTATATCATCTCTACGGGCATAGTTTTCGCACATGAATTCTCTAGTACGCTCGGCTCTAATAACTTCTATTGTTGGTGTTAAAATATTAAAGTTTGCGTTACCAAACGCTCTTACGCGAATTTGGTTTAATAAAGATGTTGCGGTGGGTAAATCCCCTAATCTAAATGCTGCCTCTGCTCTCATTAAAACAACATCAGCGTAACGCAATATCACATAATCGTTATTAAACGAGTTGGTATTATTAACACTTAAACCTTCTTGCGGATAATATTTTACATTACGGGCGCCAAAGCTTAATTGTGAATCTACTGGGTTTGTTTTAGGATTCTTTACATCTAACGGGCCCCATCTAACAACTTTATTAATATTTAAGTTATATATTAAATTTCCTGAGGTTGTACTTTTTAATGCAGCACCTGTATTTATTGCACCATCAATTATTCTTTGCCCTGGTAAAGCAGCATATTGCCTACCAACCAAAAATTGCCTTCTACGTATATCTTCGCTTTGGTAAATATTATAGTTTTCGGCAGTAGAAACAAACCTACCCCAAGGTTCACCCTTAATACCGATAGCTGGGCCGCCTTTTTCGTGAACACTTTCAATTACAAAGGTATTTCCCCCTAACCCAGGAACAGTTTCTTTTGTTGCAACTAACATATTTTCATCTGTTGACTGTATGGCTGCAAAATTATCGAAATAGTTATTGCTTAATCTATATTTACCAGAATTTATAACCATATCGCATGCTGCTACAGCATCTGCCCACCTAGGTGTACCTGTGTAAACTTGGGCATTTATGTACAATTGCGCTAAAATTGTGTAGCCTAAATACTTGTTCATTCTTGTTTTATTGGTTGCGTTGTCCCCCAATAAAGGAATATTTTGTTTTAATTCCTTTTCAATATAGTTAAAGGCTTCTAAACGAGTGTTAGTTTTAACCGAGCCCGGGGCTTTTTTATATGCGGTATCTAGCGGGATATTTCCAAAAGCGTCCATGGCATTGTACAAAAAGAAAGCTCTAGATACACGCACCTCTGCTAAAATTTTTGCAATATTTGCGGGCTTATTAGGTAAATTCTCAACTTCGTAAATAGTTAAATTTGCAAGCGATATACCCGAGTAAAACGTTTCCCACATTTGGTTATAGGTATTGTGCGTTGGATTAAACTGGTGTAAATATGCGGCTTTTGTGTATTGTTCTGCATTACCAAAGCCATTTAATGGATCAACTAACTCGCCACTAGCCGCGTTTCCCAATCTTGTTTGTTCGCCATTACCATATTCAATAAGTCTAATATTTACTAAATCTTGTGCATTATTTAATGTTGCTGTATCGCTGTAAAGATCACCTGCTAATAATTTGCTGTAAACTTTAGGCTCTAGTTTTGTGCAGGCACCTAAACCTAACAGCGCCATTGAGAAAACAATGGTTGATTTAATTTTTCCTTTTTTCATGTCTTAATATTTAAATTTATGTACTAAAAAGAAGCATTAATACCAAACGAGTAAGAACGCGTTCTTGGTGTTTGTTCCTCTACATTTATATAATTATAATTTGTTGGGTTATCTTGGTTGATTCTACCAGATACGCCAGTTTCGGGGTCTAAACCTTTAAATTTAGTTATTACAAATATATTATTTGCTGCAACATATATTTTTAGATTTTTTATACCCTTAAATTGTTTAAAGGTGTAACCTAAACTTGCGTTATCCATACGTAAAAACGATGCATTTTCTATCCATTTGTCCGATGGTTTTACACCATCTTGAATATTACCCTCTAAACCAGCGTTAGTAGTGTTAAACCCAGAAGCTAACCTAATTGGAATACCACTTTCTAAATCGTTTGCAGTTGCATTGTATATTTTGACACCAGATACACCCCTAACAAAGAAACTTAAGTTAAAATTTTTATACGTAAATGAGTTAGAAATACCGTAGTTGAATCTTGGACTAGGGTCAATGTAAGTACTATCGGCACTTACTAATTGTTTACCATCAGCATCTAAACCCAAATACCTAGGCAATTGAAATACGAAAGGGGTATAACCTGCTTGTAAATAAGTTAAATCAAAGGAGCCACCATAATAATGCCGTCCAGAAACTATTTTGCTACTTTTTGATAAAGTACCCGAAGCATCTTCTAAGGTTTTAATTTTAGTACGTACACCAGATATTTGTCCGCCAACTGTCCATTGAAAATCTTTTTTCTCAACGGCTCTAAAGTTTAAAGCTAACTCTAAACCTTTGTTGGTTAAACTACCAACATTAGCTAATATATACTTGCCCGTAGGTTTACCGCCAGTTGCTGGTATAGGTAAAGCATCAAAATCTTCGTAATTAAAAAGCAATCTGTTGGTAATATCATTAAAATAATTAATATCTCCTGATAACCTACTATTAAATAAAGCAAAGTCTAAACCAATATTTCTACCTTTACGCACTTCCCATTGTAAATTTGGATTGGGGTTTTGATCAATAGCGTAATTAACACGTAAACCATCAAAACTAGATGTTCTTAAAAGTAGAGAATTGTATTCGGTAAGGGCATCTTGGTTACCAGTTTGGCCATAACCCGCTCTCAATTTTAAATCATTAACCCATAAAATGTCTTTCATAAAACTTTCTTGGGTAATACGCCAAGCAACATTAGCTGCTGGGAAAGTTCCCCATCTGTTATTTACACCAAACTTAGTTGAACCATCTCTACGTAAACTTAAAGTTGCGTAATATTTGTTATCGTAATTATAGTTTAAGCGTCCTAATAAAGAAATCAATTTGTTTTCGGCTCTAAAAGAAGTCTGATCTCTATTTATACGATCACTGTTGCTTAAATCATTTTCTTGGAAGAAAGGGCTAAAAATATTTGTTGCCTCGGCTCTAAAACTATTGTTAGTAAAATATTGATACTCGTAAACCGAAAATACATTAAAATTATGTTTACCAATAGATTTATCGTAGCTTAAATTTACTTCGCCTCGGTAATTATCGGTAGTTGCATTAGTTTTTCTAGCAAAATTTGGAAACTCTTCCTTAGTTTTAGATAAATCGTACTGCGGACTCCAATAATCGGTATTATTAGTATTTGTGGTATAGGTTCCCATTACACCAGCTTTTAAACCTGTAAATATGGTGTATTTTGCACTTCCAGAGTATTGGGTGTAATTTCTACGCTCCTCGTTTCTAATTTGGTTTTGCTTTTGCACTTCGTTACGTAATTGTCCGTTTTGAAGATTAAATAAATTATATCCACCATCTTCATTATATATAGCTAATGCTGGAGAGGCATTATTAATAAATGGCCAGTAAGGAGTTTGATTTTTTTGGTTAGTTATGCTATTTGCAATGCCCAATTGTAACTCTAACTTATTGTTTAGTGCTTTTTGTTCGGCATTAAAACGAATACCCATTTGTTGCCTACCGCTATTGGGTACAATATTATCTTGGTTTATGTAATTTGCAGAACCTCGGTAGGTAAAACCCTTACTACCTCCCGAAACTGAAACTGTGTGGCTTTGCGTATAAGCTTGGCGTGTTATTTCTTTTTGCCAATTGGTTTTAGCGGTACTAGAAAATTCTGGCCGGGCAGTATATGCTGGGTTTGCTGCTCTCCACTGGTCGCCGTCTAACAAATCAGCATATTTTGCTTGGTTATCAATTGCTGCAAAGCCTTGGTAATCTACCCTTGCTTGGCCCGATGCACCTTTTTTAGTGGTAACAATAATTACCCCATTAGCACCACGGCTACCGTAAATAGAAGTTGCAGATGCATCTTTCAAAACATCATAAGTTGCAATATCGCCCGGAGGAATTAAAGCTAAATCTGCTGCACCATTAAGTTGTACACCATCTACCACTATTAATGGATTTTGATCGCCATATAAAGATGTTTGCCCACGTAAACGTATAGTTGGCGCATCGTTAGGATTACCCGAAGATTGTACAATAACTAAACCAGCAACTTTACCTTGTATTTGTAAAATAGAGCTGGTTACATTACCTTGGTTAAAGTCTTTTGAGGTAATGTTAGATACTGCACCAGTTAAATCTTTCTTTTTAACGGTTTGGTAACCTGTTACCACCACGTCTTCTAATGTATTGGTTGCAGATTTTAACGCTACTTTCATATTTGCCGTTACAGCCACAGTTTTATTATCAAAACCTATGTACGAAAACTTTAGTGTTCTGGTTGTTGCTGGTACCGAAATTTGGAAATCGCCATTAACATCGGTACGGGTACCCCCTTTAGCGCCATTAATACCAACACTTACGCCAATTAAGGGTTCGTTGCTATCATCAACAACTTTACCTTTAACGGTAATGTTTTCTTGGGCAAAAGTTGGGCTAAATTGAAATACAGAAAAAACTGTAAAAGCAATACACCAAAAAAGTGTCTGTTTAATTTTATTCATACAAGATTAATTTAAAAATTGGTTGGTTTAAATTTTATATTTAGGATACAAAGTTAAAATTTGTTAAATATAATGCAAACTTAATTTAAAACAATTACACAATGGTACAAACTTAGAATTATAAGGTAATTTAAAATGTAATTAAATTGGCAATTTTTGATGTTATTTTAGCGTAAAATAGTGCATTTGATGGTTTATAAGCTTTTATTGGTGATTTTGGTGGCTATTATTGTCTGAATTAGCATGTATAGGATTAAAATATGGGTAGGATGCGGGCGGTAAATAAAAGTAAAAATGCTAATTGTTTCAATTATGATTTTTAAGATTAAAGGATAGGTAGGGTGCTGGTGGCGATTAAAAATGCTTAATCCTAAAATGCCTCTTTGTTAAACCGTTCACATCAAAACCCTAAAACCACCAACCTTGCTTATTTAAAAATGCCAGTAAACCGTTGGTCTTGTGGGTCTAAATACTGAGAAAAAGTATTCAAACCATAAAAATGTTTTTGACCAAGCCATTGGTCATTGCTATATATTTTAACAAAAGGGTTGAGCACATAAATGCCGTTTTTAAGCCTTAAAAATAGTTTTTTGTTGTACTTATCGTCTCTATTTATTTCGTTTTTGGCCAATAACGATGATATGTAGCTTCGTTTTTTTCTAAAGTCGGGTATAATATTATCGGCTATGCCCTCAAAAAACGAAGCAAAAGTATCGGAATATAATGCACCATTATCTAAACCCACAGCCAATGATGATATGCGCATTTGGCTGGTGGCTAATACAAATTGTACCATCCAATATTCGCCTTGGTGGGCATCAATTTTAATTAATTTATCTTCGAACTGTAACCTAATGGGCTGGTTTTTATAATACTTAAAAGCGTTTTTTATTAAGTCGTTTTTTTTATCGGGATTTATTAAAGCATTTACCAATGTTACCTGTAAGGCATTTTTACCAAACATATCAACTGCGGCGGTATCGGCTCCGTTGTCAACCAAATATTTGCAAATTTTTTCGGCACCAAAAAAGCAAGCCAGCATTAGTGGGCTATGGTTTACTTCGCTGCGGTAATTAATACCATATTTCTCTAATTTGGGTATTAAAGTTTTTAGGTTATCGGTGGCGTAATCTATATAAGTACGGCGTAAATAATTTTTACCCTCGGTTGCCCAGTTGTTGGCGGCATTGTATTTTAGTACCGATAGTTGGTTTAAATGTGTAACGTTAAAGTTTAAAATGGCGGAGTTAAACAGTTTGTCTTTGGCTTTTTTATTATAAAAATCTTTGTTTAGGGCTTGTGGCACCAATTCTAACAATGCTTCTTCATTTAACGGAGTATAAGGCAAAGGTTGTTTTTTTAAAAACTGGGTTTTAATGGCTTCGGCTTGCTCGTCTTTACCTTGTTTGGCTAGTTTGTTGGCTTCTTTTGTCCAATCTTCTAAGGTTGATTGTTGGTTGGCTAAACTAGTTTTGGTTTTAAAATCGGTTAAGTCTAACAAATGCAATAGCTCGTTTTTTTTGTTGGTTTCAAGCACATATAGGTTGTGCATGGCCCGGGTAATGCCTACGTAAAGCGAGTTGATGTAAAATTTATATTCATCCAGGCTTCTATCGGTTTTGTCTTTATTTCTAGCATAGGTAAAACTTTCTTCGGTAATATCTTCTTTGTTAATGCCGCTGGCAATGGCTCTAAATTCGGCGGCATTGTTTGATAAGATATTAAAAAGTATAATATTCTCGTACTCAGCGGCGTTTGAAAATACTTGCGGGCTTCGGCTTTATCCTCGTTACGCAAAACCAAAATGGCAAACTTTACCGATTTTTGGGTTTTCACATTCATATCCACCTGTGTGGCCGTAGTACATTCTAAAAACTCTACCACGCCTTTGTGGCTAGCGTTTGATTGTACCAGGTAAGAACTTTCTTTATCAATACTACCAAACCTGGCGTTTTTAAGCATCAATAATTTATTGGCTATTGTGGTAACCTCTGGTGTGTTACGGTAATTTACCGATAAAATATGGGTAATGTTTTGTTTTAGGTTTTGATGATAAAATAGCTGTTTTACCTGTGTCCAGGAGAAAAAGTTGGGGTGTACAATTTGGTTCGAGTCGCCGCAGAGGATAAAGTTTTCTTCCTTTTTTAACGATTTTAGCAAAGCGTGTAATAAAATATTAGGTATATCTTGCACCTCATCCACAATAATATAATCGTACTCGGGCGTAATTTTAGGTAAAATATCAAAAGCCAAACAGTTAACTTCGTAGTGCTTGCTCTCCTTCATCCAATCTAAATATTTAATAAACAATTGGTACAAGCTTGCTCTTTCGGCGGTGGGAAAAATAGATTGTTTGATGCCTAAATTAACATAATCGTTCTCGCTTAAATAGGCACAATTTATTTGCCCACCTGTAATTACGCCCTTAAATTCTTCGTAAACTTTATGGCTATCCTTTATTTTATAAGCTTGTTTGTAACGGCTTATCCATTGCTCAAAAACTTTAAAAGTTACTTCTTTTTCTTGCGGTAAATGGTAGGTAAACAGGTACTCGTCAATGGTATAAAAATCTATTTCTTGTTGTGGATTTTCGTAATCGTTACTGTAATACAGTTGCGATGCGCTTTCCATTAAATAGCTAGACCGTGTGGTGTATAATATTTTACCTGTTAAGGTTTTCATTTTCTCGAGCGAGATAGCCGTTTTGCCACTACCCGCCGAACCTATAATTATACAAGGACTGTTCAATTGCAAGGCTTGTTCTTGCACATCATCAAACGATAAGGTTTTGTTTAAAAAATATATTTTCCGTTGATTTTTATTGATGTAATTAATGGGTTCAATGTCTTGGATTTCGATTTTATCGATAGATGTTATGGCTAATAAATCACTATCTTTAAATGTTGCGCCGTTTAAAAACCTCGATTTTTCGTAAGCGTGGTTTAAAATTACTTCTAAAACAATAAGGTAGGTTTTATTTTGATATTTGCCAAACTTAAAAAGCAGGCGGTTGGTATCGTCTAACTTGGCCCTGTAAAAACCCGTGTTTTGCATTTTTTTTACATCGGCCGATTTAAAATCATTGTCTTGCAGGTTTTTTATTACTTTATCGAATTGCTTTTTAACCGTACTTTTTTTTAAATCGTTAAGCTCTAAAATTTCCATTGTTTGATTTTTAATAACGCACAAATATATTTTTTAAATGAATTGAATAACTCTTTTTTTTCTTTTTGGGAGGTAAAAAATTGGAAAATTAGATAATAGCTAAGATTTGATAGTTATACTTTACTTTAAAACCCTGTAAATTAGTGTTATTTGATGCTTTAAGGCATTAACAAAGTTGGCCTTATCGTTTTGTTTAGACTATACTTGCCACTTTTTTAAAACTTAGCGAGTCTTTCTAATCTATCTAAAAAAAATTATATCATTTGCCTAAACGTAAGGTTAATACGGGCGGTAATAACTTTTTTAGTTTTGGGCAAGCTATGCCACCAATGGCTTTGGGTGGTGTTTTTCATTAAAAGCAAAGTGCCATTTTGCAACACCGTTGAAACCGTTTGTTTACTTTTTTTATGTTTAAAAGCAAATTTTCTTTCGGCACCAAAACTAAAAGAGGCTATAGTGCTGTTTGGTACAATTGATTTTTCGTTATCGCTATGCCAACCCATACCCACGCTGCCGTTGTGGTACATATTTAGTAAGCAGGCGTTGAAAGTAGTATTAGCTAATTTTTCGGCAATGGTTTTAAGGTCATTTAATTATTTTGTAAAAGCTAAAGCATGTTTAGTGGTATTGGAGTATGTATAACTCAAACCGTTATTGGCATACCAAGCAACTTTTCGTTGGGTAATAATATGCTTGCCAAATAGTATTACCTCGTCGTTTTGCCACGCAATAGTAGTTAATAGGTTATTAAAATAATCATCAATTTGTGTTTGGGTAAATATATTTGAATAGTAATTTACTTCGCCATCATAAGGCAATAAATTGGTGGTTTGGGTATCAAATAAATTCAAAATTATGGTTTTGGGGAGTTTACAATATTATTAATCATCCCATTAAAAATAAAACCGTGAAATGGGTAAACAGCATACCAATATAACCTACCCCAAACACCCAAGGGCCTAAAAGTTGCAGTTTGTATTAGATGATTTTCAAAAATTTTAAATTCTAACCAAGCCTCGCCAGGTAATTTCATTTCGGCATATAAAAGCATTCTTTTTTCTTCACGGTTGGCAAGCAACACTCTCCAAAAATCTAAAGCTTCGCCAGGGGCAATTTCTGTATGACTTCGTCGGCCGCGGCGCATACCCACCCCGCCAGTGAGTTGGTCTAAAAATCCTCTAAGTTTCCATAGCCAATTGCCATAATACCAACCATTTATTCCGCCAATAGCCCAAATCTTATCTAAAACATTTTTTTCGTTTTTTATAGCCCGTTTACGTACATCTTTAAAACAGCCATTTACAGGCACTTCTATATATGTAGAAATTCCATTTGCTAAAATATCGCTGGTTTGGGCATCTTTCCAACTAGATAATACTTGGTTTTGCTCTATTTTATCAAATGCTAATTTTATGGATGTATCGTAATCTATTAAGTTAATGTTTAGTAGTTGCGCTAAATTATTGGGCGTACAAATTACTTCAACCTTCATACTATCAACCAAGTTTTTGGCTAGTGGATAGGAAGTAGCAGTAACAAAATATAACCAGTATGATGATATTTTGGGCGTCATGACGGGTACTACAAAAGTATGCCTAGCTAAGCCTCTAATTTTAGCAAAACGCAAAAGCATATCCTTGTATGTTAATACATTAGGACCGCCAATATCGTAGCTTTTATTAAAGGTTTGTGCGTTACCCAAAACACCATTTAAAAACTCAACTACGTTACGTATGGCTATTGGTTGGCAACGTGTTTTTATCCATAAAGGGGTTATCATTATAGGTAGCTTCTCTACCAAATCTCTTATAATCTCGAACGATGCGCTTCCCGAACCCACAATTATACCCGCTCTTAATGTAGTAAGCGGTATGTTGGCATTTGCTAAAATATCTTCAACATTTTTTCTTGATGATAAATGCTTTGATAACACATTGTCATTCACAATCCCACTTAGATATATAATTTGTTTAGCATTGGTTTTACTTATACATTCCACAAAATTTTGAGCGCAGGTTTGCTCCATATTTTCAAAATCGCCTGTATTTGCCGACATTGAGTGAATTAAGTAATAGGCAAAATCTATATCATTCGGAATATTTATAAGCGTTTTAGGTTTAAGAAAATCGGCTTCAATAACGGTTGGGTTTTGGGTTGGATATTTTTGGGTGTTAAACCTGTGTTTGTCTCGTACACAGCATATTACTTGGTGGCTATTTTCTAATAATACAGGCAACAATCGTTGTGCAATATAACCTGTTACACCTGTAAGTAGAATTTTCATAAATTATATAACGGTTAAATTAGGATTGTGTTTTAAGTAAATATTGTATTAAATACTTAAAGTTTATTATTGGCAATTCAAATTAATGCAATAATTTTTTAACATTAATATAGAATTAAACTAACATTTAGTTAAAGGCCATCAAACCAACTAGGGCTAACGCATTTAACTGTACTACGTTCTGTCACTCTGAACGATTGAAGAGTCTCATAAAAGGCGTTCTTGAGACTCTTCGTTGCACTCAGAGTGACAAAAGCACATATTTTTTCTTATTAAGATTGAAGCGAAGTATCCCATAATATAAATTATGTACCAAAATCTTAAATGCGTTTGCCCTGTCAAACCAACGAAGGGGGATTTTAAATAGTGTTCTATCATCGGGAACTAGGGTAAAAAAGTATGCCGAAGCAATCGGTTAATGCTAAAAATTTTGGCTCTTCACCATTATGTGTGGATAAATAATTTCATTAAAATAATAGGCATTTATTTATTTCTTTTTCTTTGATGAAAAAGAAAGAAAAAATCAAGGCTTGCTATAATTTGTCTGGTAAGCTCAATAAATTTTTTATTGCGCAATTCAAGGCGCACAGAAAATTCAAAAGGTAAAATTCAAAAACCTTTCCACGCGTTTAAATTTTTTTAATTTTTAATTTTAACTTTATTGGCTTCCCTATCCAAATAATAGCCTGCCGGCAGGCAGGCTAGGCCGTCCCCAATCGCACACCTGTTTAATGGTAATAAATCTATAATTAAAAGTCTATCCACAGTTTTTGGCGAAGAGCCTAAATATTTTGTAAGCCTAATTAGCAGTAAAAATTATTTTAAAATCAATAATCGAACTCGGGTTTTTAATTATAACTCCAAAGTAGCTTGACCAAGCCCTGCAATTTTAATTTCGTGGTTTAGCAGCCATAGTTTTCTCCAAATTTCGCCAGCGTAACCCGTCATTTCTCCATTTTTGCCTATAACTCTATGGCAAGGCACAATTATCATAATTTTATTTTTGCCATTTGCGGCAGCAATTGCCCTAATAGCTAATATATTTTGCATTTTGTTGGCTAAAGCCGAGTATGAGGATGTTTTAGCATAAGCTACATTTTGCAAATTTTGCCAAACATTTTGCTGAAATAAAGTACCTGCTTGTTTTAGTGGAAGATTAAATATGGTAAGTTCACCATTAAAATATGCTGTAAGTTGGTTTTTTGCTTCGGTTAACAAATTGCTTTGATTTTGGGGCTGCGTTTTTTGATTCACAAATAAAACCGAGCTAATAAAACCGTTTTCTTCGGATATACTAATGGTGCCTATAGGTGTTTCTAAATAAGCGTAAAGCATTTTTAAATTTGCAATATTTTTTTGCAAAAAATTGATTTTATTTACGATTTTAGAGCGTTAGGGATTGCAGCGAAAATCAATTTTATTATTCTTTGGCTTGTAAAGCCAAAGAATAATAAAATTATTGTAGCGAAAAGCCCGCCCGAACGCCCAAAAATATTTATTCGTTGTTATCTAAAAAATGATGAACGCCTTTAAAAGGTAAATCGAAAGCGGATGCTACCCCTCGGTGTACAATTTCGCCGTTTATTATATTTAAGCCTTTTAGTAATTCGTAGCTATTTAAACAAGTTTTTTTCCAGCCATTATCGGCTAGCTCTAATATGTACGGTAGGGTACAATTTGTTAAAGCGGTAGTAGATGTAAAAGGCACAGCACCAGGCATATTGCTTACGCAATAGTGCAAAATACCATCAACAATGTAAGTTGGATTTTCTAAAGTTGTGGGTTTACAGGTTTCTATACAGCCGCCTTGGTCTACCGATACATCAACTATTACAGTACCTGGGCGCATAAGTTTCAGCATATCACGGGTAATAACTTTTGGAGTTTTGGCACCAGCAATTAATACGGCACCCACAATTAAATCGTGTGTGCCTACCAAACGCCTAATATTGTATTCGCTTGAGAACATGGTTACTACGTGTGGGGGCAAAACATCGTTTATATAACGTAGACGTTGTAAATCGGTATCTAAAATGGTTACATGAGCACCCAAACCCGATGCCATTTTTGCGGCTTGAACGCCTACCACACCAGCACCAATAATTAAAACTTTACCGGGTGTAACGCCGGGTACGCCGCCCAATAAAACACCACGGCCCATTACGGGTTTTTCTAAATACCTAGCACCTTGTTGTATGGCCATGCGGCCTGCAACTTCGCTCATGGGTACTAAAATGGGTAAAGATTTATCTGTTTTTTCTACTGTTTCGTAAGCCAAGCAAACTGCTCCGCTATCTATCATGGCGTTGGTTAGTTTTAAGTCGGATGCAAAATGGAAAAAGCAGAAAATTAATTGATTTTTTTTTGCCAGATGAAGTTCTTTGCCAATTGGTTCTTTAACTTTCACAATCATATTGGCTGTTGCCCATATTTCTAGTTCGTCTAGTACAACTTTTGCGCCTACTTCTTCATAGTCTTCGTTTCTAAAACCACTTGCCGCACCCGAGTGTGTCTCAATTATTACGGAATGTCCTCTTCTAATTAATTCGTGTGCACCAGCTGGGGTTAAGCCTACACGGTTTTCGTTATTTTTTATTTCTCGAGGTACGCCAACTATCATCTTATTAATTTAATTTTAGTAAAAAAATTTAAAATATTTTACTAATTTAATAAAGTATTGAATAACCTTATGTAATTACCGAAAATTATTTAAAATTTTATTTTATTATTAAACAAAATGAACAGAAACGTGTTTTTTGGTATGGCTTTTGATAAGTTAAAGTAACATTGGTTTTTTTTGAGGGAATAAAACCATTTTGTTTTTTTAAGGTTTAGGATTATTTAAAACAAAGGGAATTAATTTCCCTTTGTTTTTTTTATGCTTGTAGTAAACGTTTTTTACTGCTATTATCGTAAACTTTTAAATCTTGTTTTAACATTTTACGGGCAACGTGTATTCGGGTTTTTACTGTACCAATGGGTATTTCTAAATGATCGGCAATTTCGTGGTATTTGTATCCTTCAAAATACATGGTAAAAGGCACATAATATTCTTTTTGCAAATTACCTAATGCATTTTTAATATCATCCATTACAAACTTATTTTCGCCTTGATTATGTGCTGCGCTGTATGATAATTGTTGTGAAGATATTTCGTCGGTTTTGGTAACAAACGAGCTTATTTTAATAAACCTGCGGTAATTGTTAATAAAAGTATTTTTCATGATGGTATACAACCAACCCTTTAAGTTTGTACCGTCTTTAAACTTGTTAAAATAAGTAATTGCCTTTAACATGGTATCTTGCACCAAATCATTGGCATCATCAGTATCGTGAGTGAAACGTAAAGCGTAAACTCTTAGAGATGGAGCTTGACGTGTAACTAGGGTGCTAAATTCTATACTTGTCATTTTGTTTAACTTTTAATTGTAAAACTTAAACAAATGTAATACGCAATTTAATACTAAACAAATTTTTGTTTAACTTTTTTTAAAAAAAGTTAAACAAAAATAATTTACAGCATAACGTATTGGTAATAAGATTTTTAAGTGGGAGTTAAATTGTAATGAGAAATTTTAAATAATATTTACTTCACGCTCTAAAGTAACACCAAACTTTTGTTGCACAGTTTCTATAATTTGGGATGAAAAATTAAAAATTTCTTGTCCGGAGGCGTTGCCATAGTTAACTAAAACTAAGGCCTGATTTTTATACGTACCCGTATTGCCAACTACCAAACCTTTAAAGCCACACTGCTCTATTAACCAACCTGCTGCTAGTTTTACTTGGGTGTCATCTACACTAAAATTTACTATTTGAGGGTAGTTTTTAATTAGCTGGTTTGCTTGGTCTTTTGTTACAATTGGGTTTTTAAAAAATGAGCCAGCATTACCAATAGTGCTTGGGTTAGGAAGTTTAGAAACCCGTATTTGAGATACGACATCCGAAATGTTTTTTATGGTTGGATTTTGTATATTTTGATTGTGTAGCTCTTGCGATATAGCGCCATATTGTGTGTTTAAATTGGCTTTAAGCTTTAAATTGAACGTTACGCTGGTAATAATATATTTACCTTTTAAGGCTTGTTTAAATATGCTTTCGCGATAAGCAAAAGCACAATCAGCTTTTAAAAAAGTTTTAATTTTGTGTGTTTCAATTTCAAAAGCGGTGCAACTTTCAAAAACATCTTTAAGCTCGACCCCGTAGGCGCCAATGTTTTGTATGGGCGATGCACCAACCGAGCCAGGTATTAAGGATAGGTTTTCTAGGCCGGCAAAATTGTTGTTTACCGCATAAAGTACTAAATCGTTCCAAACTTCGCCAGCACCCGCAGTTACAAGTACATTTTGGTTATCAACTATATGCTTAATACCTTTTATGTTTATTTTAATTACCACACCATCAAAATTTTGAGTAAACAGCAAGTTACTGCCACCACCTAAAATTAATATGGGGTTTTTAACTATTTGGGAGTTGTTAAATAATTGGCTGAGTTGTTCTTCGGTATTAATTTCTACAAAATATTTTGCAAAAGCTTGGATGCCAAAACTGTTAAAATTTTTTAGCGATACGTTATGTTGTATTTCTAGCATTTTATTTTTTTTGCAAAACTAATTGGTTTTTGTTAACCCACAACAATCCAAAAAAACTTGCGGGCTTTTTTTGTAAAGATTTATGGTGGATTTTGTGAGCCCGTTTTATGGCCCATAAATAAACATTATTACTTTTAAAGGCTTTTACGCGGTTATGTATAAAACAATCGTGAAAAACAAAATAAATAATGCCGTACACCGTAATACCCGTACCTACCCAAAAGCTTAAGCTTAAATTTTGGTGGCCTTGCCACATTAAAGCCATAGCTAAAATTGCAAAACCAAAACTAAAAATATCATTAAGCTCTAAATAACCCTTATGTGGTTGGTGGTGGGTTTTATGTATAAACCACAATGGACCATGGAAAAGGTATTTATGAATACACCATGACACTGCTTCCATTGCAGCAATGGTTAGTAAAATAATGCAAATGTTTAGTGCAGCTTGCCACATAGTTTTACAATTTATTTGCTAGTTGTTGTTTGAGTGTAGCTAGCCATTCGGTTTTTAAAATGCTTAGAACAATGCTATCTCTTGGGGTGCCATTGGTTTTATAGCAATCGCTACGTAAAACACCCTCTATAGTGCAGCCAATGCTTTGCATAGCTGCTATGCTTTTTTTGTTGTTTTTATCTGCTCTAAATTCTACCCGCTCAAAACCCAAGTTTTCAAAGACATAACTAAGTAGTAAATATTTGCAATTTTTGTTTAAACCCGTACCTTGATGTTGTTTGCCATACCAAGTGTAGCCTAAACTTAGTGCTTTATTAGTTGGTTGTATGTTGTAAAAACGAGTACAGCCGGCATAAGTATTTGTTCGTTTATCAAAAACTATAAAAGTGTATTGGGTTTGGTTTTGTTGGGCTTTTATGGCTTCGTAAATATAATCTGATAAACCTTGCTTGCCACTGGCTGATACCAAAGAGAATTCCCAGATTTCGGGTTCTAATAAAGCAAAATCTATTAGATGAGGAAAATCACTTTCTTGTATAGGGCGTAACAATGCAACGTTGTTTTCTAATATTACGGTTTGCGAAAAAGGTATGTTTGGTTGCATGTTGGTGTAAAAGTAAAGACATATTTTGAAGTAACAATCTATACGTTATAAATAGTAATTAAATTATATTTTTTAAATTTTGCACTTTTAAATCAAAGGGAGAATTTTATGGAGTATAGTAACACAACACCCCCCCCCTGTCCTTAGTCTGAAACGTGGGTTGCGATGTTGGGGACTACGGTTTGTTAAATAAAATTTAGTCGTCGATTAAACAATAACAAATTTACTTGTTTTTAAATTTTGCAAAAAAAGGATATTAAATTAGAAATAAATACCATAGAACTACTACATAAACACAACTATTAGTGCTTACTCAAACCATCCCACCAAAAATCTAAACCGCAGTTTGCAACCAACCATACACCAATTTAGCCACTTTTTCCGATGCTCCGGCTTTGCCCATCACATTCGCTAAATCTTTATAATCTAAAAGCATTTTGGTTCTTTTTTCGCCAGCTAAAATAAAATTGAGTTGAGTTTTGAGCATTTCGGTAGTACAATCTTCTTGTAAAAGCTCTTTAACAATACCTTTATCCATAATTAAATTTACTAGGCTTATAAACTTAATATCAACCAGTAAACGGGCTATAGCAATAGAAATTTTACTGCCTTTATACAGCACCACTTGGGGTATATTAAGCAATGCGGTTTCTAAAGTTGCAGTACCCGATGTTACAATTGCAGCATGGGCATTTTGCAATAAATTGTAAGTTTGGTTAAAAATTATGGGTATATTTTTGCCTGCCGTGTAGGGCAAATAAAAATCAGGACTAAATGATGGTGCACCTGCAATTACAAATTGGTAATCTGTAAAACTATCTACTGCCGATAGCATTACGGGCAAAATATACGCTATTTCTTGCTTACGACTGCCAGGTAAAAGGGCAATTATTTTTTTATTACCGAGGTTATTATCGGTTTTAAAGTTTGGGTTTTGGGTAAAGTTCTCAATGGAATCTAAAAGCGGGTTTCCTACATATTCTACTTGCATTCCCCATTTCCTATAAAAATCTACTTCGAAGGGTAAAATGCAAAACATTTTATCAACATCGCGTTTAATTTTTAAAACCCGTTTTTGGTTCCAAGCCCACACTTTTGGCGATATGTAGTAGCAAACTTTTATTCCCTGCTTTTTTGCAAACGAGGCAATTTTTAGGTTAAAGCCCGGGAAATCAATTAGAATTAAAACATCGGGCTGGTAGGCCAAAATATCGGCTTTGCAAAAGCTAATGTTTTTTAAAATGGTTTTAAGATTTAAAGCCACTTCTAAAAAACCCATAAATGCCATATCGGCATAATGCTTAACCAATGTACCGCCTTCGGCTTGCATTAAATCGCCACCAAAAAACCTAAAATCGGCATTATTATCAACCGTTTTTAAGGTTTTAATTAGGTTTGCGCCATGTAAATCGCCCGATGCTTCCCCGGAAACCAAGTAATATTTCACCCTTGGTTTACTTTATAGTAAAAGAATAACAAAGCACAAACAAAAGTGGCCGATATTATGCCACGGGCAGTTGCTTCCATTTCCTTTTTGTAGGCCAATTTTAGTAATAATAAATTTAAAGCTACACAGCCTATATACAGTAAATCGGCTTTGCCTAAGTAAGTTATGTTTCTTTTCAATAACTCCACAATTAAAAAACCCAAACCGGGTGTTACCAAACCTAAACCTAGGCCTAGCCAAACGCTATCTTTCTTAAACATTAAATTCCCATTGGTTTAAAGTGTTAATGGCGTGGTGCGCCGTCATATCAAATTGTACTGGCACTACCGATGCGTAGTGGTTGTTTAACGCCCAAACATCACTGTCTTCGCCTTTATCGTTAAGCTGAAAAACGCCAGTTAACCAGTAATAATTACGTTTGTATGGGTCTTGACGTTCGTCAAATTCCTCGGCCCATTTGGCATTTGCTTGTCGGCAAATTTTAATACCTTTTATTGGTTGTGTATTGTTGGGGAAATTTACATTTAACAAAACGCCAGCCGGCAAACTATTTTGTAAAATTTGCAAGCAAATAGCTTTAATAAATGGCTTGCATGCTTCAAAATCGGCATCCCAAGTATAATCGTCCATACTAAAACCTACCGATGGAATGCTTTCTATACAACCTTCTACCGCTGCCGACATGGTGCCCGAATAAATTACATTAATAGAATTATTTAAGCCATGGTTGATACCCGAAACACATAAATCGGGTTTTTTACCCTTAAAAATTTTATTTACTGCCAACTTTACGCAATCAACCGGGGTGCCGCTACTTTTGTACATATCAACGCCTTCGTAAAGGTGCACTTTATCTAATCGTAGTGGCTTGCCAATGGTAATTGCGTGGCCCATTCCCGATTGCGGACTATCGGGTGCTACCACCGTTACGTTACCAATTTCTTGCATTACCTCAATTAAAGCTTTTATACCTGGTGCGGTAATACCATCATCGTTTACCACTAAAATGGTAGGTTTATTGTTTTTCATCAATTGTTTTAATTTTATTTTGGGATGCTTTTGTGGTGCAAAAATACAAAAATCATAATGGTAAATTTTAATAAATAAAAACGACTCTAATTTATTTTAATTATTATTTCGATAAATATTGGTTAGAAAAATGTATTAGTATTGTAATTTATAACAATAATTAACTGTATTAAAAACTTAATTGTTTAATTATAATGTTTTAGTTAAAAGCCAGTTAAAGGTTATTTAAAAATAACTTTATATTTAGGTTTGGTAATTTTTTATGTTGCAATAAAATTATAATGTTGCTATTTTTAAAAAAATCAATGAAAGAATGAAACCGCTAACCATATTTTACATTTTAGTTTTTTACGTAATAGCGCAATTGCTTTGGTGGGCCAGCATAATGGTTAGGCTAGAACCTATGCGTAGAGGAATGGTGTTTGGCGAAGGTTTTGTGTTTGTATCTTTAATGGCATTTGGTGCTTATAAATTACACCGAGCCATCAATAAAGAAAAAAAGATAAACGCACAACAAAAAAACTTTTTATTAAGTGTTACCCACGAGTTAAAATCGCCTTTGGCATCAATAAAACTGTACCTGCAAACTATATTAAAACGAGATTTAGATAAAGCACAACAGCAAAATTTTATTAGTAAGTCTTTATTAGATATTGAACGCCTGGCCGATTTGGTAGAAAATATGTTGCTGGCCACACGTATAGAAAACAAATCGTATAGTTTCCCAAAAGAGCCTTTTAATTTATCGAATTTGGTAGATAAAATAGTGGCTCGCTTGCAAATACATGTATGCGATGCAGAGGCTTTAATGACTGATATTGAACCCAATATTTCAATTAAAGGCGATGATTTTGCCCTTTCATCGGTTATAACCAATTTAATAGAAAACGCAGTTAAATATTCGGAAAGCTGTATGCCTATACATGTAAGCTTAAAGCGCAATAATTTAGGCAAAACAATTTTTACCGTAGCCGATTTAGGTATAGGTATTAGCGATGAAGAAAAGCCTAAAATTTTCGATAAATTTTATAGAGTTGGTAACGAAGATACCCGAAAAACAAAAGGTACTGGCTTAGGATTATTTATTGTAAAACAGGTTTTAGACCACCACCAAGCTACCATAAAAGTTAAAAATAATTTACCTAATGGTACTGTTTTTGAGGTTAATTTTAGTTAAATTAGAGTTTCATATAAATGTATTTTTCTAGTTATAAAAATCCCAATATTAAAGAAATTAACCCCACATTACTTTGGGAATATAACCTTGTTGATTTTGATTATCAAGCAATGCGTAAACAAGTTATACAACGAGTAATTGAAAGAGGTTGGCCCGATGATTTTCAAGCAATTTTTAATATATATGGTATAGATAATGTAATTGAAACCATAAAAGAAATAAAATATTTGAACAAAAAAGATATGAATTTTGTACATATTGTGTTTCATATTCCACTAATAAATTTAAGATGCTACAGAGAGTCGCTGTTAAAAGTTCAACATTGGAATTACTGATAAAGCTGATGAATGACAGTTTTTTTAACGATTTTGTTTTGGTAGGAGGAACAGCTTTAGCCTTACAAATTGCCCATAGAGATAGTATTGATTTAGATTTTTTTTGCAAAAATCCTTTCGATGCCACCAACCTACTTACTGAGTTAGAAAACAGATATAATTTTAAACAAAACTATATAAATAAAAACACTTTAAAAGGCGAGATTGACAATGTTAAGGTTGATTTTATTGCTCATCAATATCCTAATATAGAAGCAACTTTATTAATAGAAAATGTTAGAATGGCCGCCCTGCCCGATATTGCCGCAATGAAATTAAATGCTATTATGAGTAATGGTACTCGTTTAAAAGATTTTATAGATATTGCTTATTTATCGTCTTTTATTTCGCTTGATGTGATGCACAGAGCTTATCGAGAAAAATACACCAACTCAAATCCTTTAATGATACCCAAAGCACTAACCTACTTTGAGGATATTGATTTTAACGAACCCATAAATTTGATGGTAGGTAAATTAAAATGGCAAATAATAGAAAAAAGATTATTGGCTATGGTAAATAATCCATCAAAAAAATTTACACCTTTAACCATGCAAAATTAACCCTATAAAACCACAAAAATGTCTATAAAACAACGCATACTACTAATGGAAGATGAAGAACATCTTTTAGAAGCCATAAAATTAAACTTAGAACTAGAAGGCTTTTTTGTACGAGCCGTAACCGATGGTAAAAAAGCCCTAAAGGTTTATAAAGAGGAGAAATTTGATCTAATTATTTTAGATGTTATGGTACCCGAGATAGACGGCTTTCAGGTAGCAGAAACTATACGCTTAGAAAACAGCGATGTGCCAATAATGTTTTTAACTGCCAAAAACACATCGGAAGATAGAGTTACAGGCCTTAAAAAAGGTGCCGACGATTACCTTACAAAACCATTTAATTTAGAAGAACTAATTTTAAGAGTGAACAACCTTATAAAACGTAGTAAAAAAGGCGACGAGCTTAAAGAGTTTAACTCCTTTAAAATTGGCGATAAAACCATTTACTTTAACTCTTTCGAAGTCAAAAATGCCGATGATAGCATAACTGCACTAACCAAAAAAGAAACAATGCTGTTAAAATTGTTAATTGAACGTAAAAACGAAGCCGTATCTAGAGAACAAATTTTAGAAACGGTGTGGAATTATGATGTTTACCCATCAACCCGCACCATCGATAATTTTATACTTACATTTAGAAAATACTTTGAACCCGACCAAAAAAACCCAATTTATTTTCACTCTATACGTGGTGTAGGTTATAAGTTTACCGATACACATTAATGATTTTTGATTTTTGATTGATGATTTTAGATTTTCATTAACATTTAATAACCCATTGCCTTTACAATTAGGCATCTCCCCTTTGGGGAGACCGAGAGGGGAAAGGGAGTTCAAAAGGAGGTTGAGATTTTAGATTTTCCACTCATTTAATAACCCATTGCCGAGTTCAAAAGGAGGTTGAGATTTTAGATTTTCCACTCATTTAATAACCCATTGCCTCTACAATTAGGCATCTCCCCTTTGGGGAGACCGAGAGGGGAAGGAAGAACGATAAGGGATAGGAAACCGAGAGTGGATTTTACTTTTTAATATTATAAATGCTTACCAACAAAGCCCGTATTTTTGTATCGCTATTGCTGATTTTAGCTGCAGCATTTGCCGCCTATTACCAAGTTTACCCAATAGCAACTTTTGGTATTTTGTTAGTAGGCATGGTAGTTTTTGGTTATTTTAAAGAAGGTACTGTAATATTAGCAGCTAAACAGTTAAAATACAAAAATTACGAAAAGGCAAAGGAATTATTGCTATCCATAAAAAATCCCGAAAGGTTAAACAAACGTCGCATACCTTATTACCATTTAATTTTAGGCAACATTGCATTACAACAACTTAACTATACAATTGCCGAAACACATTTAGCCAAAGCCACTACTTTAGGCTTAAAAGCAAACGATTTAGGCAGCACTTTAATGCATTTAGCTAACATAAGCTTGCGTAACAAAAACAAAAACAAAGGATTGTATTGGGTAGCCGAAGCGGATAAACTTCCACTAACCGAAAAATATAAAAGTATTCTAAAAAATATAGCACACGAGATTGAAAAATTGTAATACCAAAACACAATTCTACATAACCCAAACAATTAATAAAACAAGTTTTACTAAAATTGCAAAATATTTAAGCCTAATTTAAAAAACGGCCCCAAAATAAAAACCATTATTATAATGACAAATACTTTACTATTAGATGCCGCTTTTTCGATAGAAACCCCTCGCCCACCTGTTTGGTTTATGCGCCAAGCTGGGCGTTTTATGCCGCAATATTGGGAAATTAAAAACAAATATTCGTTTTTAGAAATGTGTAAAACACCCGAAATAGCGGCCGATGTTACAATGTTACCCGTTGATTTATTGGGGATAGATGCCGCTATATTATTTTCGGACATTTTGGTAACAGGCGAAGCCATGGGTGGCGATTTAAGTTTTACCCAAGGTGTAGGGCCAAAATTTGCCAACCCAATTAGAACCGCTGCCGATATTGAAGCCTTAGAAACCAACTGCATACATAAGTTGCAATACGTGGCTGATGCCATAAAAGTAATACAACAAAGGCTTAATAAAAGTATCCCATTAATTGGTTTTGCAGGTGCACCTTTTACGGTTATGAGTTATTTGGTTGAAGGTGGTTCATCAAAAGATTTTAAATTAACCAAACTACTAATACACAACCAGCCGCAATTGGCACACCGCTTATTAGCCAAAATTGCTAAAGTAACTATTGATTATTTAAACCTTCAAATTGCCGCAGGCGTAAATGCAGTGCAATTATTTGATAGCTGGGCATTGGCCTTAAGTTGGGACGATTATAACGAGTTTTCGCACCGGTACAACGTAGAAATTATTGCCGCATTAAACCGTACAAACGTACCCGTAATATCATTTTGTAAAGGAAGTTCGGTTTTTGCACCACTTATGGCCGAGGCAAAACCAGATGTAATATCAATAGATTGGAATGTAGATTTAAAAGATATTAAATCCCGCCTACCGCATAACATTGCAGTACAAGGCAACCTCGATCCGCATATTTTATACGCAGATAAGGCTGTAATAAAAGACCGCATACACCGCCTTTTTGAACGTATGCGTGGCGAAAAAGGATTTATATTTAACCTTGGCCACGGCATTATGCCCGATATACCTTTTGATAATGTAAAATATGCTATTGATGTAGTAAAAGAGTTTAGATATTAGCGGCTATAATTTGCCAACAATATAATTTATATTTGATTATGGAAACACGTGTTATAAATATTCCTCCCCAAAAAATACAATTGGTAACTCAATTACTTAAAGAATTAGGAGTGGTTATAGAACCTAATACAGTAAAAACTCCTAACGCTTTAACTGCAAAAACAATTAAAAATGCACACAAAGGTAAGGGGCTTGCAGAGCCCATAAAAAACATCAAATCATTTATACAATTTTTATAAATGTTTGTTTTAATACCAACAAACCAATTCAAAAAAGATGTTAAGTTGGTTGTAAAGCTTCACTTACTCATCCGAGTAATTATTTACTAACATATAAAATTATATTTGAATATTGTATTTTCCAGAAAAATGAAAAAAGCAGCACTAATAGAAACACTAAAAAATATGCCCGAGGAATTCTCGGCAGATGAGCTAATGGAACGTATTGTTTTGCTTCAAAAAATTGATTTAGGATTGTTGCAGATTAAAGAAGGAAATGTTTTATCCCAAGAAGCCGCTGAAAAAAAATTAGATAAATGGTTAAAATAATTATATATCAGTACAATAAGCACATAAATTCTATTCAAATAATTACAGTGCATCACTCGTCTCGGCCTTTATTGTAAACCCCAATGCTATACCAATACACACTCGCCATTCATATAATTTTTGTAGTAAGCTGGATGGCCGGCTTATTTTACATTGTTCGCTTATTTATTTACCATACCGAAGCCAACCTAAAGCCCGAAACCGAAAGAATAATATTGCAAAAGCAATTTGAGATTATGGAAAGCAAATTGTGGAACATTATTACTACACCAGCAATGCTTTTAGCCGCTGGGGCGGGATTGTTAATGCTTTACCTAAACCCATTACTTTTAAAAACAGATTGGATGTGGGTAAAACTTTGCTTTGTGGCTGGTTTAATAATTTACCACATAATTTGTGGTAACATTATTAATCAATTAAAGCGTGGAAAATATTGGATGACTAGCACTCAATTAAGGCTTTGGAACGAACTAGCAACCATATTTTTAGTAGCCATAGTATTTACCGTAATTCTAAAAAGTGCTATTGACTGGGCTTATGGTTTAATTGGATTAATATTATTTGCTATTCTTATTATGCTAGTTGTAAAAGCGTATAAAAAAAACAGACTTAAATCACGGCAACTTTAAATTTATAATTAAAACTAGTTTATTAATTTTTAATTAATAAATTGGGCATAACTTTTGTAAACCCAATATCATAATTTTATAAAGAATGTAAATTAGATGTTTAAACATTTATTTTTAAAAAAAATAAATTTAAATTATTATGAAAAAAACAGCATTGCTATTAAGTCTTTTAACAATCTTATTGTTTGGCTTTAAATTAGAAAAAAACACAACGTACAATGTTGATGTAAACAAATCTTCCGTAACATGGATTGGCCGTAAAGTAACAGGCGAACACGCAGGTGGAATTAAAATTGCATCGGGTAAATTAACCACCCAAGGTAAAAATTTAAAAAGTGGCAATTTTGATTTGGATATGACATCAATTACCTGTACCGATTTAACCGGCGAGTACATGGATAAATTAGTAGGGCATTTAAAAGCCGACGATTTTTTTGGTGTAGAAAAATTTCCTTCTTCTAAATTTGAAATTACATATGTAAAGCCACTTACTAAAACCACCGCAAATATTACTGGCAACTTAACCATAAAAGGTATTACAAGCAGTATTACTTTTCCGGCTAGTATTACATTTAAAGGAAATACTTTATTGGCCGAAGCTAAAAAAGTTTTAATTGATAGAACAAAATTTGATATACGTTATGGATCTAAAAGCTTTTTTAACCTAGGCGATAAAGCTATTGATAACGATTTTGAGTTAAACATTATGCTAATAGCAAACAAATAATTAAAAATAAAATAATAGGAAGAAATACGTTTCTTCCTATTATTTTTTATAAGTTAGAGATGGCTTTTTACCTTTATAATTATGATAAATAATGTAACTCACATATTAATGATTGATGACGATGAGATTAATAATTTTATTGCTCAAAAATTAATAAGTAAATCTCTTATAGATACTAAAATTACTGTTTTTACCAATGGTGAGGATGGATTAAGTTTTTTGAAAAAAGGGATAAACAACGAAAGCAACTTACCCGATATTATTTTTTTAGATTTAAATATGCCAACTATGAACGGTTGGGATTTTCTTGATATATACGAAAAAGATATTTTGCCATTTATAATTAAAAAAACTATAATTCACATTATATCTTCATCTGTTTATCGTAACGATATTTTAAAAGCCGAAAACTATAATTTTATAGATAAATTTATTTCTAAGCCGCTATCTGTTGATAAAATTAAAGAATTACTAGAGCAATTGGTTCAAAAATAAATATCTTCAAAATAAAAACCAACCTCATTTTTTTTCACCCTTGCTATAGCTTTATTATCCGAGTGGTAAAAAAGGCAAATCCAATTTTTTTCAACTGCTTTATCGCCATAAACTAGTCGTAACTCTAAAGCTTTGCGGCCATCAAAATCATATTTTGCAGCAAATTTTTTAAGTAATTGTTGTGGTTCAGGTAAAATATCGCCACCAAAAAAATAATAATTATCGTTAGTTTTAATATGGAAAACTTGGTGAAACTCACAATGCCCGCCAGTTAATTCATAACTAATTTCGGGCGTTAAAACACCATCTCCATCAATTAACACCAATTGGCCACTGCGTTGTAAAACATCAAAAATTTCGGTTCGGTACGATTTTGAAGTGTTACTATAAGCCGTTTCCCATTCGCCCCTTTGCACCACGTACTCTGCATTTGGGAAACTTAATTCTAGTTTTCCGTTTCTGTTATAAACCATACCCCCACTATGGTCGTAATGCAAATGAGTCATCAAAACTTTAGTAACATCGCTGGGATTATAGCCCGCATTTATAATATTTTGGTGCAAAACCATATCGCCATTATCGTTATTATAGCCCAAACCAGTATCTAAAACCAATAATTCGTTTGCAGTTTTTAATAAAAAAGGCTGTACATAAATAAATAACGATGCTGGCCTATCTGCTTTATTATGCACACTAGCATCAAATGGGATAAATTTTTTGGTAACATCTACCGAGTACGAACCTTCGAAAAGTGCAAAAATCTCTTGTGGCATATTTTTATGATTTCAAAATCCCGCAATAAGCGGATAATTGTTTAGTGATTAATTTTTAGATGCGTATGAATTTTAGGTTGTTAGGTGCGTATTCTATGTTAACATCCAAATAAAACAGCAAAAACTGGTAGAAATTTTAAAAAAGTTTTAAAATTATTTTAGCTATTTAATATTTTTGAATAAG